>NZ_JAIFKJ010000083.1 GCF_019695415.1 Thiohalocapsa sp. | reverse complement strand
CTTCAGCGGCGCTGACCCGCACCTACCTCGCGCGCATCCAAGCGTTGGATCGGGACGGTCCGCGGCTGAACAGCTTCATCGCTGTCAATGAGCACGCTGCCGAGGACGCCGCCGCGCTCGACGCCGAGCGGGCCGCGTCCGGGCCGCGAGGGCCCTTGCACGGCATCCCCGTCGTGGTGCGCGACAACCTGGATACCCTGGAGCTGCCCACTACGGCCGGCTCGGCGAGCCTGCGCGGCCACGAGCCGCTGCGCGATGCCTTCGTCGTGGCCCAGCTGCGAGAAGCCGGGGCCGTTATCCTGGGCAAAGCGAATCTGAGCGAGCTCGGGCTTGCTGCTGGCCGCCCCGGGTACAGCTCCGCGGGCGGTCAGTCCCGCAATCCGTACAACTTGCGGCGGGCACCCTCCAGCGCTGGCGATGGTGCCGCCGTTGCCGCCAACCTGGCCATGCTGGCCGTCGGCACCGACACGCTGGGCGAGCTGCGCGGACCTGCCGCCGTCTCAGCGCTGGTGGGCCTCAGGCCGAGCCTCGGTATCACCAGCCGGGCCGGCGTGGTGCCGACGGCGCTGAGCCTTGAGGTCACCGGACCCCGGGCGCGCAGCGGGGCGGATCTGGCATGGGTGTCGGGGGTTATTGCGGGGACGGACCCGGCGGACCCCCGCCCGGCCGATCCGCCCAAGCGGCCGGACGGCTACAGCGCGGACCTTGCGGATGCGAGCCTGGAAGGGGCTCGGCTGGGCGTCGCTGTGGATTATCGCGGCGGCAACCGCGAGGTGGACAAAGCCTTTGCGGAAGCCCAGGAGCGGCTGCGTGCCGAGGGTGCGCAGCTGGTGGAGGTGTCCCTGCCGGCGGCCCTACTCGACGCCGGCAGCATGCTCGAGCGTGTCGTCGAGACGGAGCTCCGAGACCAACTGAACGCCTACCTGCTGCACACGGAGCAGGGCATGCCCCACAGCCTTGCGGAGCTGGTGCGCATGAGCGAGTCTCCGCTCATCGCCGGCTCGCCCAGCCCCGTTCACCCGGGCCGGCTGGGCGCGTACCAACGGGCGCTCCGCAGCCCTGGGCTCGCGGATCTTGCCTATCTGCATATCCTCTCGCGCCGGCTGCCGGCTGTCCGTGATGCGGTGGTGGCACTGTTCGGCGATCATGAGGTCGAAGCCCTGATCCTGCCGACGATGCTGTGCCCTGCGTCATCACTGCTGCACGACTATGACACGAGCTACGACTGCAATGCCGATGAGCCTCTGCAGCCGGCGTACCTCGCTTCCATCGCTGGCCTGCCGGAGCTGACTCTGCCCATGGGGTTTACCGAGCAGGGACTGCCGCTCGGCCTCTCCTTTGTCGGACCGGCATTCGCCGAGGGGCGGCTGCTTGTCCTCGGTAGGGCCTTCGAGCAGGCTGCCGACGTCCGCAGGCCGCCGCAGTTACCCGTCTCAAAGCAGCCGGCCGAGGAAAGCCAATAATCGGTGTCTCCCAGACGCGCTCGGGCTCCCAGCTGCACGGCCGGCCTCAGGTGGCTCGGCCAGCCTGCGAGCGCTGAGCCCCCGTATCCACTACCGCGGCGACTACCAAGTCTCCCCACACATTGAGCGCCGTGATCGGGTAGTCGAAAAAGCGGTCCACCACCAGGTAAAGCGCCAGGTAGGTTTGGGGTAGACCGAGTAGGTCCAGCATGAAGGCCATCATCGCGATGCCGCCGCCGGGTATGCCGGCCGTGCCGGCGCTGGAGGCCATGGTCAGCAGTACGATGAGCACCGCCTGCGCCAGGGTCACTTCGGCGCCGGCAAGCTGGGCGATGAAGATGAGCAGGACGGACTGGTACAGCGCCGATCCGTCCATGTTGAGCGTGGCGCCTAGCGGCAGCGTGAAGCTCGTGGTGCCCGGGCTGACGCCGGCGTTGTCTTCCAACACGCGCTTGGACACCGGGTAGGTGGCGGAGCTGGATGCGGTGGCCAGGGCGGTGACCGGGGCTGCGCGCACCTGCGCCAGAAAGGCCAGCGGTGCCCGCCGGCTGCCGAGCCACAACAGCGCCGGTAAAAAGAGCCCGGCATGGACCGCTGCGGCCAGGGCGACGGCCCAGACGAAGGGCCGAAGCTCGAGCGCTGCCCCCCAGTCCATGTCCGCGAGGCTCGCGTATACCAGCGCTGCGATGCCCACGGGCGCCGCGAGCAGCAGCAGCGAGAGCATCCGCATCAGGAGCGCGTTGACGGCCTCGGCGCCGTTTCTCAGAAGCCCACTTTGCGCCGCCGGCAGTCCGCGGGAGGCGAGCGCCGCAAAGATGGCGATGACCACGACGTGCAGGATATTGCCCGCCGCCAAGGACGCGAACAGGTTCTCCGGCACGAAGTTGGTCACCAGCGCAGCCATGCTGAAATCCGCGCCCTCTGTGTTCACCTGCGGCAGTTCCAGGAGGCCGGGCGCCACGCCGCGGGAGAAGGTCCAGCCGAGCAGCGTGCCGACGGTAGCTGCGGCGGCGGAGGTCGCCAGGTAGAAGCCGAGCGTCCGGGCACCGAGCCGCTTCAGATCCGCGCCGCCGGCCAGCGCCGCGAAGATCGAGAACAGAATCAGCGGCAGGATCAGGACCTTGAGCAGGGACAGGAAGATCTCGCCGAGCCAAGCCACATAGGGCGCCCCTGCCGGCAGCAGCAGCGCTGCGAGCACGCCCAGCACCAGTGCCGCCGGGGTGGAGTAGAGTGCTTTAGCGATCATGTCCCCCCGCAATACTATCCGGCTGCATGCATCCATTGCCTGCCCCGGCAATCCTCAGTTGAGGAAGGGGTTGCCGCGGCTGCGACTGTCCAGCGGCCGGATACCGAGCACCGCCATGAGCCTGTCGACCATCTCCACCTGCGTGGTGCGGGCGCCGTGCTCGGCCTCCAGGTTGAAGTATTCGCCAAGGCCGTGGAGGGCGACATAGTCCGATAGGGAGCAGTCGAAGGTGCGGCTCGTCACCTGTTTGTGGATCACGTTGAGCCCCGCGGCGTTGAGCGACGCGATGCGCCGGCGCATGCCCGTATCGGCATAGGCCGAGCGGCGCCCGGCGACGAAGATCAGGTTGTCTTCGTCGCGCAGCGCCCGACTGCCCATCCCCGCGGCACCCGGCCAATGGCTCAGCATGGGGCCGGTGCGATGCATGGAGATGCTGCCGTAGCCGCCGTTTCCCGCATGGCCATCCCCATTGTTATGCAACGCGAGAATGGGCCCGCGACGGCCCCGATAATGCTCCAGGATCGCACGTGTGTAGCGCGGTGCCGGCCGCCGCTGGCCGCTGCATAGGCGGGATTCGCCGCGAGTTGCGGAGAAGTTGCGGTTCGGGTCCTGGCCCCGGTAGGTGCGGTTGCCACCGGCGTCCACCGCCAGCAGGCCGCCGCCATAGGTGAGCAGCGCATGCACGGCGGCATCGAAGGCAGCGTTCTCATTATCATGGGGCAGCACCCAAAAGGGGCCGTCCGGATCGCGGGTGTGCTCCAGGATATGGAAGGTCCAGTGGAAGCCGCCCTCGCGCACCTGCTGGCGGCGATAGCACACGGGCGCTCCGCGCAGCGCCGGGAGGCTGCGCCGGATGTCCGGCGAGCGCGCCTCGGCTGGGTCCATGCAGGCGCTGATGCTGGTGCTGCCGGCGAATTTGTCGCCGCCGCCGCAGCCCGCGATCAGCAGCGCGCAGGCCAGGGCGACGGCCGCCGTGCTGCGCGTCCGCAAGACCCCGATCGGGCCGCGCATCCGCGTCCCTTCCCTGGCGGCTAGCCGCGCGTCCATCCCAGCCGCGCGAAGTTCTGCGCCACCTCATCCTGGTCACTGAAATAGGACTTGGTGCCGTTGCGGTCGATGTAGCGCTCGTGCCCCTTACCGGCGATGAGGGCCACCTGCGGTATGTCCGCCGATGCCGAGTCCAGTCGATCGAACAGGCGCCGGATGGCCCCGGCCCGGTCGACGATAGGCTCGGGTGCGCGCGGGCAGGCGGACATGCCGGCCAGGGTTTCCGCGATGATGACCTGCGGGTCCTCGAAGCGCGGGTTGTCGGAGGTGACAATGACGTGGTCGGAGTGCCGGCAGACCACCGCACCCATCATGGGCCGCTTGCTGCGATCGCGATCGCCGCCGCAGCCGAAGAGCGTGGTCACCTGTGCATTGGGGAAGGCGGCGCGGATGGCCTTGAGCACGTTCTCCAGCGCATCCGGCGTGTGGGCGAAGTCTACCACCACGGTCCGGTTGCCGTTAACGAAGGTCTCGAAGCGCCCGTCTACCGCCTGCAGGGCCCGCCAGGGCGCAGCCGGCAGCTTTTTGGTGCTGCGCGCCAGGATGCGCTCGGCAAGCGCCAGCGCCAGCGCGTAATTGGCCCGGTTGTAGCCGAGCGCGAGGAAGGGCCGGGCCCGAAGCATCACCGGCTCCGCCGCCGGCGGTGTGATGAGCTCCGCCGGGGCGCCCGGGTGCTCGCGGCCCAGGCGCGCGGCCACGTCGGCACTGGTGGTGACCAGCGGCACTCCCGCGGGCAGGTGGTCCAGGATGGCCGCCTTGGCGGCGAAATAGGCGGCCTCGGTGCCGTGGTAGTCGAGGTGGTCCAGGCTGAAATTGGTCCAGCCGGCGGCGTCGAATGTGAGGCCGCCCAGCCGCCCCTGGTGCAGGGCATGGCTGGATGCCTCGGTGATCAGCACATCGGCTCGGTCCTGGTAGTCCGCCAGCAGTCGGCGCAGCTCCACCAGCGGCGGGGACGTGAAGCCGGTGATGCCCTGATCCACACCGTCCAGCGCGAGACCGAGCGTGCCCACCGTACGTCGGGGGTGACCGGCGGGGGGGGGCGGCGCTTCACGGTAGTTCACCGGCGTGGTCTTCCCGTTGGGGCCGGTCGCGGCGGGGATGGGCCAGGGGGCCGCGGGCAGCGGGTAGGAGGCAGCGCAATGGCGCGTGATCAGGCGGCCGGAGGCGCCCGGCGGCGTGACGAATAAGCCTTTGTGCTGCAAGGCATCGAAGCAGTCCATGCGCCGGTTGGTGACCAGCACCGCGAAGGGGCAGTCGGCCAAATAGCGCTGGTATAGCTCGCTGTCGGACGGACCGCCGTCGTGGCACTGAAAGCACAGCACCGAGCCCGGCGTGCAGGCATCCGAGCGCCACTGGATATCCGTCAGTGCATCGAGCTCCAGGTCCGGCGGGCGACGCTGCCAGGCGAACTCGATGCTGGCAAAGGCCTCGGAGGGTGACGACAGCGGATGCAGCTCTGGCGAGGACGGCGGCAAGCGGGCGATCTCGTGTTGATTTCGGTGCAAAACCGCACGCCCGCGATGCCGGGCGCCGGAGGCGCGATTCTAGCGCGGCTTGCCGCCGGTCGAGCCGCTCCAGCAGGGGCTCGCTGCTTGCGGTGAGCACATGCTCACACCGAATTCGATGCGACGGTGACCTCCGGCTCCTGGCGCTGGATTGGTAGCTCTAGCCGCTACCCGGTGCCCGGGCGGCCAGCAGCAGGAGCAGCAGGAGGGCGCTGATGCCCACCCAGAGGGCGCCGGCTACAGGCCATTGCCGCAGGTCCCGCTCCACGTCGCCGGCGGGGGTGCCGAACACCCGCTCGAAGGCATTGAGGGCGGCGCCCTTGAGCCGGCCCCAGGTGCGGCCGAGGTCCTCCAGGAAGACCTCGCCCGTTTGTTTGGTCGCCCGCAGCAACGGCGTGAGCAGAGTCAGCAGGTCGCCCGCGGGCACCAGGCCGACGAAGGGCGCGAAGAGTCTCGGCTGCAGCGCAGCCATGAGTGCAACAGCAGCAGCGATCCCCGCGCCGATGCCCACCGGTAGGGCGTTGCTGAGCCAGGCGGCGGGCTTGCCGAAAGCGAACGGAAACAGCACCACAAGCGCCGCAAGCAGGCCCCAGGCCGCGAGCGGCCAGGCCCAGCGCGGCTCGGCGTGGCCCTTGATGTTCGCGGCGACCCAGACGAAGCGCGCCATGAGCAGGGCGGTGCCTACGGTGGTCACGGCCACCACGGCGCCGATCCAGGACCAGGCGGCGCCCTCCAGCACGGGCTTCAGGTCGTACTTGGCTACGGCACCGCTGGTGAAGGGTGCCCCTGCCAGCGCCAGCGCCAGCAGCACCACCACGCCCAGGATCATCGCCTGGGCTGTGGTGCCCGGTGCGCCGGCGTGCTTGCGCAGTCCGACACCTAGGAAGAGCGCGCCTTTGGCGAGGCCGTGCTGGGCGGCGTAGAAGGCGATGGCGGCCACGCCCACCGGAGCCAGTGCCGGCTCCACCAGCACAAGCCCCAGCGCGGTCATCAGGAAGCCCATCTTGGCGATGCTGGAGTAGGCGAGGATAACTTTGGCATCGCGCTGCACCAGCCCCACCGGCAGCGCCAGGGTCATTGTGGCGAGGCCAGCCAGCGCCAGCCAGTGCCCCCAGCCCGGCAGCGCCAGCTCTCCCACCGGCAGGAACCGAAGCCAGCCGAGCAGCGCGACCTTGATCATGGTGCCACTGAGCACTGCGCTCGCCGGCACCGGAGCCGCCGGATGCGCCAGCGGCAGCCACAGGTGCAGCGGCACCAGGCCGGCCTTGACGCCGAGCCCGAGCAGCAGCAGCGCGATGGTCGCGTTGCCGAGGGCGCTTACGTCATCCAGCGCCGGCCGAGTGGTGCCGGTCTCGCTTGCAAGCATCACCAGCCCCGCGAACAGTGCCACCTCCCCCAGCAGTGCCATCACCAGGTAGACCTTGCCGGCCCGCAGCGCAGAGGGGCTCCCGTCGTGCACGACGAGCCCGTAGGAGGCGATGCCCATCATCGCGAAGCCGACGTAGAAGCTGAACAGATCCGCGCCGACGATGAGCCAGAAGTTACCAGCCATGGCCAAGAGGAACAGGGCATCGAAGCGCCCGCTACGCGCGGCAGGTTTCCCCACCGGGGCACCGCGCTCACCGAAGGCGGCATAGACGCCCGCCGCGAGCCACACCAGCGCCGTGAAGCCGAGGTAAATCTGCCCCGTCGCATCCAGCACCAAATAGGTGCCCAAGAAAAGCCAGGGTAGGGGCAGCTCTGTGCCCAATGGCGCCAACAGCGCCGCCGCGAGTGCCGGCACGGGACCGAGCGCGACCCAAGGAAGGGTCGAGCTGCGAGCTTCGAGTTGCGAGTGCCGAGGAGGCGAGGGGTCCGGCACCGCGTTCCAGTCCTGCCGGAACCTTATCCCGGATGCCGGCCACACCAGCAACAGCGGCCAAACCCAAGCGGCCAGCAGCAGCCAAGCGCTCATGCGGTGTCCCCCTCGATACTCGCCCCTCGCCCCTCGACACTCACAACCCATACTCCCGCTGCGCAATGAGTCGCGCCCACTCCAGCGGGCTGAAGGGTGCAGCCGCGAGCAGCCCTGCCAACAGACAGAAGACCGCTGTGATGACAGGCGGCCAGAGGAGGGCGCCCATGGTCTCGAAGCGGGTTTGGAAGTGGTGCTCCTTCGGCCAGGACGCCGGCAGCGGCCGGAACCAGGCCCGATAGAGAATGGGCAGGAAATACCCCGCGTTCAGCAAAGTGCTGGTGGCGAGGATCACCAACACCCAGTGCTGACCGGCCTCGACTCCACCGAGCCCGAGGTACCACTTGCTCACAAAGCCCGCGATGGGCGGGATGCCGATCATGCCCAGCGCGCCGATGGTGAAGGCGAGGGTGGTCAGCGGCATTCGGCGGCCCACTCCGTCCATCTGACTCACGTTGGCGACGCCTAGGGTCTCCGCATAATTCCCAGCGCAGAAGAAGAGCGTGATCTTCATGATGCCCTGATGCACCAGGTGCACCAAGCCGCCGACGGTAGCGACGGGTCCGAGTAGTGAGGTGCCGAGCGCGATGTACGACACCTGGCTGACCGTGGAGTAGGCGAGCCGCTTCTTCAGCCCGTCCTGTGTCATCGCGAGGATGGACCCATAGACGATGGTGAAGGACGCAAGCACCGACAGCACAGCCAGCAGCCCGAGCTCCCCGGCGAGCGTGACACCGTAGACGTCGTACACCACGCGGACGATGCCGAAGGCGCCGGCCTTCACCACGGCGACGGCATGCAGCAGCGAGCTAACCGGCGCCGGCGCCACCATGGACTGGGGTAGCCAGCCGTGCAGCGGCACCAGCGCCGCCTTGACGCCGAGCCCCGCCAACAGCAGGCCGAAGATGACCACCAGCTGGCCGTGTAGGCTCGCCGGCAGGTCATCCAGGATACCGCCCTCCACGAAGTCCACCGGCCCCGTCAGGGTGCGCAGCCACACAGCGCCAACCAGCAGCAGCAGGCCCCCGGTGAGGGTGTAGGCCAGATAGATCTTGGCGCCGCGGGTGGCCTCCGGTGTGCCGCGATGGGCCACCAGCGGATAGGTGGCGAGGGTCAGGATCTCGTAGAAGATGACGAAGGTCAGCAGGTTGCCCGAGAGCGCAATGCCCACGGTGGCGGACACGCACAGGCTGAAGAAGCCGAAGAAGCGCGAGCGGTTGGTGGAGTGCTCCAGGTAGCCGATGGCATAGACCGTGGTAATGAGCCAAAGCACCGTCGACAAGGTGACGAAGAGCACCGACAGCGCATCGGCATTCAGCACCAGCGTCAGCCCGGGTGCGATGGCGATGCGGGTCTCGAAGACCTGCCCCAGCCAAACGCCATAGATCAACAGGCCTACCAGGATCAGCTTGGCAACGGCACCGGTCAGGTTGAGCACCGTGCGCAGGGTGTGGCTCTCTTCCCGCACCAGAAAAATGAACACGCCGGGCAGCAGCGAGCTCAGCACGATGACGCCGGGCAGGAGGCTTGCGTAATCCCAGCTCATGCGCCGCCTCCTGCATCACCGAGCCCGAGCAGCGTCCAAAGCGGCCCCGAGGCCAGGCCAAGCAGCGCCACCGACACCAGTGCCAAGGTCAGTGCCGGCACCTCGGCACGGGCGTCGGTGACGAACTTGAGCGGTGTCGGCTCCAGGCCGAAGGCACGGCTCAGCACGCGGAAGATGTAGGCCGAGGCCAACAGCGTCCCCGCGGTGACCACGATCACCCACCACCACTGGCCGGTGGCGATGGCGCCCTGCATCAGCAGCCACTTGCCGATGAAGCTGCCGCTGGGCGGCAGACCGATGAGCGCCGAGCCCGACAGCGCGATGGCGAAGGTTGTCGCCGGGAGCCGCTGGGCAGTCCCGCCGAGGTCGTCGATGCGGTCGTGGCCGGCGTTGGTCTGTACCAGGCCAGCGGCGAGAAAGAACCCCGCCTTGGCAAAGCCGTGGGTCAGTGCCATCAGCAGCAGTGCCGCGAGCAGATCATCCCGGGCAGGGCCCGGCGGCGTCGCCGCCAGCAGGGGCAGAAACAGGAACAGATAGCCGATCTGAGCGACCGTGGAATAGGCTGCCAGCAGCTTCAGCCGCTCCGCCCGCAATGCCCGCCACGAGCCCCAGATCACGGCGACCGCGCCGAGCATTGCCGGCAGCATCGCCACCGCCATGTCCGTGATGGGCCAGAATAGATCCAGCCACAGCCGTAGGATCAGGTAGAAGGCTGCCTTCACCACCAACGCCGACAATGCGGCGCTCACCGGTGCCGGTGCGTTGGCGTGAGCAGGCGGCAGCCAGAAATGCAGCGGGAAGAGTGCGGCCTTGAGCGCGAGCCCGGCCACCATCAGCGTCATGGCCGCGGCGTTGACGCCGTAGAGCTCAGGCGACGCCGCGACACCCTGGGCCAGCAGCCCCAGGTCTAGGGTGCCGTAGGCGGTGTAGAGCAGGGCCACGCCGAGGAGGTAGCTGATGCTGCCGAGCAGCCCCACCAGCAGATAGCGCAGGTTCGCTGCCACCGCGTCCCGGTTGCCGGTGAGCGCGCCGAGCGCCGCAGCAGCAATGCCGAGCAGCTCGAGCATCACGTACAGGTTGAACAGGTCGCCGGCGAGGAAGAGGCCGTTTAGTGCCGCCCACAGGAGCAGCCACAGGGGCCAGAAGGAGCGCACCCGTATACGATCGTGGAAGTAGCCCGTGGCATAGACGCTGATGCCGAGGCCCACCAGGTTGGCCATGAGCACCAGGGCCGTGGCGATGCCGTCGGCGCGCAGCGCAATGGCGAGCTCCGCATCCCAGCCGCCCAGCATGAGGTGCAGGGTCCCGTGCTGCCAGACGGTGGCCGTGAGGGCCACGGCGGCGGAGGCCGTAGACAGTGCCGCCACAATGCCGAGCGTCACCGCCCAGCGCGGCAGTGCGGTTACCAGCATTGCGCCCAGCAGTGGCAGCGCAATGCAGAGCACCAATGGATCGGTCATCGGCTTTGGTCTTCCTCTTCCGCGTCCTGCAGACGCGCGCCCAGCATCAGCGCCAACGCCGTGGCACTGACGGCGACGACGATGCCCGTCAGCACCAGTGCATGCGGCACCGGATCTGGCGGCGCCGTGTCGCCGCGGTAGGCGATGGCGATGAACACGTGGAAGACGCCCGCGCCGGTGATATTGAGCGCGATGATCTTGCGCAGCAGGGGCTCGTGCACCAAAAAGGACCAGAGCCCGAGCACGAAGAGCATCAGGCCAGCAGCGCCGTAGAGGAACTGTGCGGTCAGCATGAAGGACGGTTCTAGGGCTGAGGGCGGAGGGCCGGAGTTGGGTCGGGCGTGGGCGTCTCCGCCGCGGTTAAGGCGTCTTCGTCCTCGGCGGTGGGCTGCGCCTCGGGGCCCGGCGGGCGGCCGCCGACATAGGCCGCTGCCAGCGCCACACCGATAGCAACGGTGGCCGCCATCTCGATGAGCAGGATGAGCCACTTGGCAAATTTGGGCGGATAGGTCAGGAAGCCTGCGCCGAAGGCCATGAGCCCGAGCCCGACTAGGGTGAACACAAGCACACCCAGCACCAGCAGCCAGCGTTGCGCGCCCTCGCCGGGCAGGCCGGCACGCGGATCGCCCGCGAGGCGCACGATGACGCCGGCGGCTCCCAGGAGCGCGCCCGCCTGGAACGCGCCGCCGGGCGCGTAGCCGCCCACCCACAGCAAATAGCCCCCGGTGACGATGAGCAGCGGCACCACCCAGGACACCATACCCGCCAATACCGCCCCGGAGCGCTGGAAGCCTGGAGCCGCCGGTCCGAGGGACCAAATGCCGAGCAGTGCCGCCAGCAGCACGGCGAGCTCCATGAGGGTGTCGTAGGCGCGATAATTGAGCAGCACCGCGGTGACCGGGTTGCTGACCCCGGTGCCCGGCAGGCGCTCGTAGGCCAGGTCCGCAAGGCGCGGCGCCGCTCCGGCGCTGAGTGCGATGAAATAGAGCCAGGTCAGCGCTGCTCCCAGCACCGCCAGCGACACCGCCACCAGCAGGCTCAGATCACGGTTGCGCTCGGCGGCCCGCGATTCGCTCTGCGACATACTCATGCCTCATCGCCTCCGCCGTCGCTGCGTGTGGACGTGCGGGCGGCCCGCCGCGCAGCCGCGAGCATGAGCGCGCCGCCAAGCCCGGCGCCGATGGCTGCCTCGGCCAGAGCCACGTCGGGCGCGCGCAGCCGCGCCCACACCAGCGACAGCCACAGTCCAAAAGCGATGAAGAGCATCACGGCCCGGCGCGGCTCGGGGCTCAGCACCGCGGCGAACGCCAGCGCGAGCAGCGTGACGAGCAGCACGCCGTCGAAGATGATCAGCAGGGTCAGCTGGCTCATTGGGCGTCCTCGCCGTCGCCGCGCAGGGCGCGCTTCGCGATCAGGTGTGCGCCCGTAGCGCCGGACACCATCACCAATATCCACAACAGCAGCAGCTTGGCGGCATAAATGACGTTCGGCGCGTACAGGATGAGCCCCAACATGATCAGCCCGAGTCCCAGATTGTCCGCCTTGGTGAGGGCGTGCAGGCGGCTGAACAGGTCCGGCAGGCGCAGCAGTCCAATGGTGCCTGCAATGAAGAAGACAGCCCCCAGCGTCACGCAGACGGCCGCGAGTAAATGCAGCATGGTGTCAAGGGACATGGGCTGAGATCGGGCTTCGGCTGGCGGTTGCGACCGGACGTTGCGCGCTCAGGCCTGGTCTCTACCTGCGCGCCGACGCGTGAAGGCCGCCACCGAGACCGCGGCCAGCAGCGCGAAGATCAGCGCCACATCCAGCAGCGCAGGAACCTCCAGGGCCAGTGCCAGCAGCAGCAGCACGGCGATGCCGGAAGTGCCGAGCAGCTGGGCCGCCATCATCCGGTCGGCAGGCGTTGGGCCGATCACCACGCGCACCAGTCCGGCGGACATGGTGAGCAGCAGGAGCAGCGCCATGGCGAGCAGGAACTCAGGCATCATCCCAGAAGGAGCAGTTGGACGGTCGTCAGGGCGCGTCCCGCGCGGTGTCCAGCAAGGCACAACGAGGCGGAATAGTCATTCTATTCCAACGAGTTGTAACGCAGCTGGGCGCCGCGCGGGGCGTGCCATGGCGGCCGTAGCGCCGTTCACCCTGTGGGTGACGCGCCGAGGCCTTCTGAATCACAACAAGCACGGGCATTTGCCTATATTCCGGAGCGGTCAACTGCTCTTTCTGGGATCATGCCCCGCCGATGCCGCGGCCTCCTGAGCCGCCGCCTGCGCCTCGGCGCGTGCCAGCGCCAGAGCGTCTTCGCGGGCGCAGCTGGTGACCGTCACGATGGGTGCGCCGGTCACCTCCTCGCCGAAGAGCCGCGCCACCCGCGCCTCCAGGCGTTCCAGACCCGCCACCATGGCTTGATCGCTGTCGAGCGCATGGATCTGCACCAGTCCCTTGCGGATATCCGCCGACAAGGTGCCCGGCAGCAGGCTGATGGTGTCGAGGAACACGACCTGCGCTGCAGGGTCTTTGAGACGGGGGCGGTAGCTGACCAGCGCGGGGTCGATGCGCAGGCGCGGCGCCAGGACGCGCCGCGCCACGTCCACACCGCCGAGCACCGACTCCCAGACGAAGAAGGGCACGAACGCGATGAGCCGCAGCGGCCGCGGATCAGCACCCACCAAGGTCGACAGACGGGCGGCGGCGTAGCTGGCCAGCAGGACGGCCGGCACACCAACAATCCACGAGACCGGGTCTGTACCTACCAGCACCAGCCATAACAGTGCAAAGAGCACCAGGCGCGTGGTCCAGCGCAATAATTTGCTGCCAGCAGAGGGAAGTGTCGCGTCGGCCAAGGTCGGCGCCTGTGTGAGAATCGGTCACGCGGGTCACAGAGAAATGGGCCGGTGGCGGCCGATTTCCACGGGCGGCGCACGATATTCGGATTTGTCGATCGATGCAATCCACCATCGCGTGGCCCCGCAACGGGTCGGCACGCGGCACGGCGAGCGGCTGTATCACTGCCGGCCGGCCATAGGATACAGTTACAGTCTGTTGCGTCGCGCTGCTTGTAATCGGCGCCACCGGGCGCCACGTGCGCAAACATTCAAGCACATTCCCCGCGCGGAAACGGCGTCCTGCCTCGAGCTGTGGCACGCAGCACGGTCGTCAGCACGACGATACGGGGGCACGCGCGGGGAGGCGGGTTAGAACCGTAAGCTGACGGCTAAGACAGATCGAGAGGTATCAGACATGTCCAACGGCTCGTTGAGCGACGCCGACCGCATCCTCCGCTCGGAGGACAGCGAGGCGGCCCCGAATCGCGAGGCGCCCGTCGCGGCGGAGCCCGCCTCCCAAACCGACCAAGCGGATGACGGCAAGGACCACGGCGGGGTGCTGCGCTGGAGTGTCATCGCCATCGTGCTCATCGCCGTCGTGCTCTTCGGGCTCGGCATCTGGTGGTCCCTTCAGCCGTCGAAGTTCGACGTTGAAGAGGAAGTACAGGCCCTGCTCGGTGCCGACGCGCGGCCGGTGCCCGGTGCCGTCACAGTCGCGAGCGCCATCGCGGTGGCGGATACCCTGCTGAACAAGCCGGGCGGCTACCTGAGGAACGACATCACGCCGCCCGGCATCCTGATGGACAACATGCCCTCCTGGGAGTACGGGCTGCTGACCGAGCTGCGCGATTCCATCCGGGCGCTGCGCAACGACTTCAGTCGCTCTCAGACCCAATCCATCGAGAATGAAGACCTCAAGAACGCCGATGCCAACTTCAACTTCGACGCAGAGTCCTGGATTCTGCCCTCGTCGGAGGAACAGTATCGCCAGGGCGTCGAGGCGCTGCGCCGCTATCTAGATGAGCTCATGGCGGGAGTGCCGCAGGCACGCTTCTACGCTCGCGCCGACAACCTGCGGGCCTACCTGATGGTCGTGGAGAAGCGCCTAGGCAGTTACGGCCAGCGCTTGTCGGCGAGCGTCGGCGACGAGGAGCTCACCGCGGCCCTAAGCAGCGAGGGCACCGCGCCGCCGCCCGCCAGCGGCTCGACCGTGGCCGTCAACCGCACCGCCTTCACCGAAATCGACGATGTATTCTACGAGGCCCGCGGTTACTCCTGGGCGCTCCTGCACATGATGAAGGCGCTCGCAGAGGATTTCGCGCCAGTGCTGGAGCAGAAAAACGCGGAGGTGTCGATGCAGCAGATCATCCGCGATCTGGAGTACGCCACCATGTTCAAACTCTCGCCGATGGTGCTGAACGGCAGTGGCTTTGGCGTGCTCGCCAACCACTCGCTGGTGCTCGCCTCGTACATGTCCCGCGCCAACGCGGCTGTGCTCGACCTGCGCGTGCTGCTCGAGCGTGGCTGACGACGAGATACCGTCGCCACCCGCCGCGGCGGCGCGGGCCGGGCTCGCCGGCGCGCTCGCCGCGGCGCCTCTTCAGGACTACCTCGAAGAACTGCATACGGCACTGACGTCCATCAGCGACGGCGCGCTCGCCGACTACATCCCGGAGCTGACCCGTGCGGACCCCGGCTGGTTCGGCATCGCGCTGGCCACCGTGGACGGGCACGTCTACCAGGCCGGCGAATCGCGACGGGCCTTTACTGTCCAATCCATCTCCAAGGCCATCGCGTACGGTGTCGCACTGGAGGACCGCGGGCTGGATGCGGTGCTCTCCAAGGTGGGGGTGGAACCTTCCGGGGAGGCTTTCAACTCCATCAGCCTCGAGCCGACCACGGGCCGGCCGTTGAATCCTATGATCAATGCCGGCGCCATCGCCACCACGGCATTGGTGCGGGATGACCAGGCGCCGGCGCTGGAGCGTCTGCTGGCCGCCTTCGCGCGGTACACGGGCCGCGACATGGATATCGACGAGGCCGTGTTCCGGTCCGAGCGCGAGACGGGCCATCGTAACCGCGCCATCGCCCATCTGCTGCGTGGTTACGGCGTCCTAGAGCGCTCGCCGGAGGATGCAACCGATATCTACTTCCAACAATGCTCCATCCGCGTCACCGCGCGCGATCTGGCCCTGATGGGGGCCTGCCTCGCCAACGGCGGCGTCAACCCGGTCACCGGCGTCGTTGCGCTGAAGCGCCGATACGTCGACAAGGTGTTGTCTGTCATGAGCACCTGCGGCATGTACGACTACTCGGGCGGTTGGATCTTCAATATCGGCATGCCCGCCAAGAGCGGGGTCGGCGGCGGCATCATGGCGGTGTTGCCGGGCCAGTTCGGCCTCGGCGTGTTCTCGCCGCCGCTGGACGCCAAGGGCAACAGCGTCCGCGGCATCGCTACCTGCGAGCGCATCTCCCGCGATTTTGGTCTGCACATGTTCAACGTGGCCCGTGCCACTTCGGCAACGGTACTGCGTCGCAGCTATGACTGCCGGCAGATCCGTTCGCGGCGGGAGCGCAGCGCCGCTGAACAGGCCGTGCTGGCCGCACGGGGCGGCTGCGTCCGCGTCTACGAGCTGCAGGGCGAGCTGGTGTTCGGCAGCGCCGAGTCCGTTGAGCTCTCTATGCTGACCGATTTGGGCGAAGCCGACTGTCTGGTGGTGGACTGCAAGCGCGTCGTCAGTGTCGGCGATGCCGCGGCGCGATTGTTGCAGCGCCTCGCCGAGCGCGTTGCGGCCGCCGGCAAGCACCTGTATTTCACCGAGACCATGCACCTGTACGGGTTCCGACGGCTGCTGCAAAAGGCCAATGCCGCCGGCAGTGCGGATTGGCTGCGCTTCGACGACACGGACCGCGCCGTGGAGCACTGCGAGCAGCGCTTGGTGGATGCCGCCGGTGTCGCGCCCGTCGTCGTCGATGGCGAGGATCTGCACAACCACTACCTTTGCCGGGGGCTCGCTGAGGACCAGCTTGGGGCCGTCCGCGCCGCCGGTCGGGAGCGGCGCTACCCCGCCGGTGTGCCGGTCATCAGCGTCGGAGAGACGGCGCAGAGCTTCTTTTTCATCCTCGCCGGCGAGGCCGACGTCTGGGTCGGCACGGGCGGCGGCACTGCCGGGCGACGCGTGCGCCTTACCACCCTTGGCCCCGGCACGGTGTTCGGCGAGATCGGCATCCTCGACCAGGAGCGGCGCAGCGCCAACGTCACCGCCAGCACGGCGCTCACCTGCCTGGAGGTGCCATTCGCGGGGCTCGACCCGGCTATCCGCGAGCAGATGCTCGCCAATATGGCCCGGCATTTCGCAGGCATGCTGCGGGAGAACGCGGAGCTGGTGCGGCATTTATCCTGACCGCACTCTGTCAGACCTCCAGCTACCGCTCATGTGCGGCCGCTTCGTCCAACATGCCGATCCTGAGCGCTACGCGAGCCGCTATGCTGCGGAGGTCGACAGCGAGGCGCTGGGCGACTGGCGCCCTAGCTACAACGTGGCCCCGACCCGCCCGGTGCTGGCCATCCGCGCCAGTCGAGGTGAGGCGGCGGCTGGCCGCCGCGAGCTGACGAGTCTGCGCTGGGGGCTGATCCCGAGCTGGTCAAAGGGGCCGGATAACCGCTACAGCATGATCAACGCCCGGGCCGAGACCGTCGCAAGCAAACCCGCCTATCGCAACGCCTTCAAGCGCCGACGCTGCGTGATTCCGGCGGAGGGCTTCTACGAGTGGCAAGCCGCCGCGCACGAAACCCGGCAGAAGGGCAGCCAGGCGAAGCAGCCGTTTTTCATCCATCGCAAGGACCATGCCCCCATCCTCCTTGCAGGCCTCTGGGAAATCTGGCGTCCTGAGGAGGGCGAGCCAGTGCATTCCTGCACCATCGTGGTGACCGATGCCAACGACGCCATCGCATCCGTCCATGACCGCATGCCCGTGGTGCTGGAGCCGGCTGTCATGGACCGCTGGCTCGATCCGGAGCAAACCGATCCGGAGGACCTGCTGTCGTTGCTGCGTCCGAGCCCCGCGGCGGATTGGGCAGTGACGCCGGTCTCGCGGCGGGTCAACAGCCCGGCGAACGACGACGCCGACCTCCTCAGGCCGCTCGACGAAGCTGACGCGCAGACCGCCGACAACGCTCGGCGCCGATAAAGTGCCCACGGATCGCAGAGCAGATTGTGGAAGCCCATCCAGCGGCGGCCCACGCTGGGGCCGCAACTGTAAGGGGAATGGCTCTTCCGCCGCGGGGCCGGATGGCGCATGCTGAGCGGCTTTGAAATCTGCTCAGCGCAGTGTCGGCGTGTAGCCAGGCACAATAGCCGCTCCAGCGCGTCCGTCCTCACGTCCACTGGTCTTAGAATCGCGACGCCGCCGGTTGTGATGCCAAGGCGAGGCTGATGCTCGCTGGCTCATCTGTGTCGACTTAGGCGGCTGCCCAGAGCGGCTCGAGCGCGCCCGCCCAAGCAGTAACAGACCAGGTCCTGCGCAAGCCTTATCACGAAAGCCCGGGGCAACCGCCACCGCTATCAAATAGCTGTCCGGCATGATCCGAGCACGATCAGGAGTAATCCGCCAATGAAGAAACAATCCTTACGACTCCGGGCACGCCCAGTCACACTCGTGCTGCTGGCGCTCACCGTCAGTGGCTGTGCGAATCTCGGGACCCAGGTCGAGCCTGGCCTGCCGAAGACGGCAGCGTACCCGAAGGACCAGGCCATTGTGATGCTGCTGCCGACCGCCGCCGAAGGGCGCCTGGGGGAGGCGGTCGATGCCATCCAGTCCGGCTACAACGCAGCGCTTGCGCGGGATCCGGATCACTCCCGCAAGCCCGCCATGGAGGATACGAGCCTCGACGCCTTGGCGGCGTTCGAGACGGCCGCTGGGGCGTCTCCGCCACCGCTGATCATTGGGCCGCTGCTGAAGAAGAACGTCAATGCGGTGGCCGAGGCACGATCAGAACAGAGTCCACCGATGCTGGCGCTGAACGAGGCCAACCGCTCTCAGGCCGGCATATATCAGTTTGCGCTCGCACCGGAGGACGAGGCCAAAACCGCCGCGCAGATCATCAACGACCTGAGCGAGTCGCAGACGGGCTCGCTCAAGACGGCCATTGTCTATCCGCGGGCGGACGATTGGGGTGAGCGTATGCGCACGGCATTCGTCGCCGCACTCGACGATGCTCCCGTCGCAGAGATCCCCTACACGGCGGGTGGCGCTGGGGATCTACGCGACCAGGTTTCGGGGGCGGATATCGTCTTCATGGTTGCCAGGCCGAATGATGCCGCGACGGTGTACGAGGGACTTGGCGGGGGCGACGCCGGCATGCCGGTGATCGCCACGTCCCACGCAGCCGACAGCAAAGCCGATGCCGCGGACAAAGCCGGCCTCTTCTACGTGGACGTGCCTTGGCTCGTGGACCAAGAGATGGCGCGGGAGTACATCGCCAGGAGCCCGAGCAAGCCGAAGTCGGCCCACACCAAGGGCGAGCTGGGGCGGCTCTACGCCATGGGTATCGATGCCTATTATCTGGGGGGGTTGGTTGCCAATGGGGGCCGCGCCCCGAGCGCGCCGCTGGCCCTGCCCGCCGGCATGACCGGCGATCTCAAGTTCACGACGACCGGACGCTTGATGAGCCGGCGGCTTGTCCTCGGCCGCATTGGTGAAGGCGGTGCCACCGGCCTGGCCGCCGCCGAAGACATTGCAGCCGCAGCCGAAGCCAAAGCTGCAGCCAAAGCAGGCGAAAGCGGCGCGGCGGACGGGAGCAACGAGGCGGACGGGAGCAACGACGCGGACGAGGCCTGAGGCGCGCTGAGCTGCCCGGCGCGGATGCATCCCGGCCACAGCCGGGTAGTGGCGGGCGCCGCGGTGGCGACGAGGCCACTTCGGGTCGACCGGTGGGCGTCGGCTGCTCCGGCTGCTCAGCCCACCTCGAGCCTTCAGCGCGCGAGCCGGGCCAGCCGGGCCTGATAGCGACGCATCACGAGGATATGCCCCACGGCCTGGGTGACCACATAGACATACCAAGGCAGGGCCGGCGCATAATCGTGGATGGCCGTCATGGTGTAGCGCCCGTCCAGCAGGGTTTGGAATTCGAAGCGTGGGCGCCCCGGTGATGCCAGCCTCGCGAGCAGGCCGCCGCTGATCGCGTACACTTGCCGATTCCGTGTGCTCACCGCGGGCTGGTGGGTGAGGGCCAGCAGTTTGATGGGTAGGATGCGGACCCAGACCTCAACCTGGTTGTGCGCATCCACACGGCTTCGTACCAGCGGCCAGCAGCACTCTCCAAGCCAGCGGAAATAGTTGCCTGCAACCCAGGCGGCGTCTTGTCCCGGCGGCAGGATGACCCGCTGAATGGAGCGCACCAGGGATTGCTCGCGCATCACAGTGGCGTCCGCATCGCGGATGTGCTCGCGGGGGTTCGGCTTGAGGCGCTTGGTATTCGGATCGATACAGGCGGCGAGGGCATCGGCAAAGCCCATGGCGTCCGGTTGGATCGCCCGCTGCAGCGGGTTGTCGCGCATGACCGTGTCCTGCGGCAGGCTCTCGACGATGGCGCCCACCATCTGTGGTGGCGCGCCACTCACCAGACGGGCAGTGACGGAGGCGACGCTGTTCGGCAGGAAGGGCACCCGCAGGAAGAGACGCGTCTTCCCGAGCACGCGCGCGGTGTCGCGCAGCATCTGTTCATAGCTCAGCTCCTCCCCGCCGCCGATGTCGAAGGCACCCCTGTAGCGCTCGGGCTGCCCCAGGCAGTGCAGGATGGCCCGCACCAAGTCCTGGAGCGCAATGGGTCGGGTCAGTGAGCGTGCGGATGGCGGTAGCGCCAGCACCGGCAGCCGGCGCACCAGGTCCAAGAGCAGGTCGGGGCCGGTGCCGCCGGGGCCGACGACGAGGCTCGCGCGTAGGGCCGTGACGGGCGTGCCGTGAGAGCCCAGCACCATCTCCACCTCGCGCCGGCTCCAGAGCAGCGGCGAGAAGCGGAAGCTCCGCGGCATCACACCGCTGACGAAGACGATCTGCTTCAGCCCGTTGGCCGCCGCGGCGCGGGCGAAGTTGTCGGCGAGTACCAGGTCCATATCCCGCGGGCGGGCCTGGGTGAGGCGGGACGAGGGCGCCAACGAGTGCACCAGGTAGACGGCAGCATCTGTACCGGCTAGGGCCGCCTCCACGTCCGGCGCCGAGAAAAGATCGCAATGCCGCCAGGAGAGCCCCGGCACTAACGAGGGGGCCGCCGCGCGCGCCGGAGAGCGGGTCAACGCCAGTACTTCGGTGCGGGCGGCGAGCTCCGGCGCCAGCGCTGTGCCGATGAAGCCGCTGGCGCCGGCGATCACCACTCGCAGATGACTGGCCAGTTTGTGAGTTTCCTCCGTGTCGGGGCTCCGGGCGGTTAGATGCACGATCTCGTCGGGTCCGTGGGGCGGGGGCTCAGTTGCGGTCTTCCCGCGCCCTTGAGGCGGACCACCCCATGACCTGTCGCCAAGTAGCACACCGGCGAAAGGGATCCGTTCCGGCTGGCGTTGCTATGGGCGGTTTTCGGGATAGACGCTGGGTTGAAAAAGGTCATCATATCGTCACCCTATAGGTCGAGCCGTGCAGCGCTGCCTCCGGCGCGGCCAGACGCTGTTTTCCTTCCCGCCGGCCCCGCCGAAGCACCCACTCTATAAGGAGCTGCCGCTATGATTTCCGACGCCATGCGCACGCGGATGAACGAACAGATCAACCGTGAATTGTATTCTGCGTACCTCTATCTCGCCCTGTCCGCACACTCAGAGCGGGCGAACCTCAAGGGTACCGCGGCCTGGTTCATGGCCAAGCATACCGAGGAAATGTCGCACGCCCTGAAGATGTACCGCTACCTGCTGGATCAGGACGCGAAAGTGGACCTCACTGCGGTCCCGGCGCCGCCGGTGGCCCCCGACGGGGTGCTGGCGATGTTTGAGGAGACGCTGGAGCATGAGCGCGAGGTGACGGCCGCCATCAACGATCTGGTCGACCAGGCGCTGTCCGAGAAGGACCATGCCACGAACATCTTTCTGCAATGGTTCGTGACCGAGCAGATTGAAGAGGAGGCGACCGTCGGCGACATCATCGGCCGGCTGCAACTGTTCGGCGACAAAGGGCAGGGCCTGCTCATGATCGACAACGAGCTCGGCGCAGCCGCCAAGACCATGGCCCAGACGGCAACGGCGGACGCCGCCGCATGATCGCGGGAGCGAGTTGGCGTCCGCTGTGGGGCGCGTGACTGCGGCCCCATCCGCGCGGCTTGGCCGCGAGAACCTAGGCCCGAACGCCTTACCATGGGCAAGAAAAAAGACAAGTGCTGCGAAAAATACAAGAAGGACAAACGCTGTAAAAGCTGTCCGAAACGCAAAGGCAACTGAGCTTGACGGCATCGCCATGCGCTATCTGCCATGCCCGTCCGGGTCCGCCCTTTGCAAAACCACTGCGGCAAGATGAGGCCAAGGCGCGCGTGCGCCGCTCAGTGCAACCGTCGAGTCCCAAAAGGGGGAAAACCATGGTCCAGCCGAACCCTTTGATGCGCTGCCTTACTGCTTCGCCGTCCGCACTGCTGCCGATGCTCCTGCTCGCTGCAGTGGCCCCGGGGGCTCTCGCCGACGCCGAAGATGACTGGCCCGATTGGGCCGATGAGCCCGATCTCATGGAGCAGGTGGCCGCCGTCAGCGACGGCGAGCTGCGCTTCCTGCCTGCCGCAGAGACCGACGGCGAGCATGCCCACTTGAACCGCATCCGGATTACCGAGGACAGCTTGGACGGCGGCTGGGTGACGTTGGAGCAGTGCCACGAAAACATCGACGCCGTGCCCGCGGCACAGATCCTGTTCCGAGCCGGCGGCATCCGCGACCTTACCATCGCCTCGAGCCGCAACATCGGGCGCGCCTGGGTGGAGGGCCACAGTGTGCAGCTGGAGGACGTGGGCCGGGATGCGGTGCTCTGCATCCGTGCCGAGAGCCAGGCACTGCGAGATCTTGGAGATGGCCACTACCGGCTGCGCAACGGGCCCTATATGCGCCGCTTCCTCGACGGCTACTACCCCATGCGGGTCACGCTCGACATCAAGTATCCGTCGGACGTGATCCAGATCGTGGGTCAGTCCCCGTCCACACAGCCCGGCTTCAATGTGCAAAACGGCGGCTCCGACCTCAGCGTTGATGCCACGTTTGAGGGCCGGCTCGTCACCTGCTTCGACTTCTGCCGCCGCGGCGGCGACTGCGCGGGTCCGGTGCCGTCCTGCGAGGGCGGCTGAGCCTTATGCGCCGCAACTGAACCGAGCGGAGTTGCACCCGTGGCAAACCCCGAGGTCATGGTCGCCGATATCACGACGCTCGACGTGGACGCCATCGTCAACGCCGCCAACAGTTCGCTGATGGGCGGGGGTGGCGTTGACGGTGCAATTCACCGCGCAGCCGGTCCCGAGCTGCTTGAGGCCTGCCGCCCGCTTGGCGGCTGCCCCACCGGCGAGGCCCGCATGACGCCCGGTTTCGCACTGCCCGCGAAATGGGTGATTCATGCCGTCGGCCCGGTGTGGCGCGGCGGCAAGTCGGGGGAAGCGCAGCTGCTGCGGAGCGCTTACCGTGCGAGCTTCCGGCTCGCACGCGAGCACGGGGTGAAGACCATCGCCTTTCCTGCCATCAGCACCGGCGTTTACGCATATCCGAAAGACGCCGCCGCGGCCATCGCCGTGGATGAGATGCGCGCGCATGCGGACGCCTTCGATCGCATCATCGCCTGCTGCTTCAGCGAGGCCGACGCGGATGGCTATCGACGACACCTCGAGCCGGCTGCTCCTTGAGGGCTCAGGCTGCAGGCCTGGCTGGTGGCGCCTGTGACCCTGGCTTGCAAAGGCGTCTGCTGGCGAGGCGGTGCCTCAGACCCACAAGCAACCGGTTCGCCGGCGCGACACCGGCTTGTCCGGCCGCACCCCCTCCTCAGCCCTCAGCCCTTGGCCCTGTCAGCGCCTGAGACATAGCTGGCAACAGAAAGCTCGACACATCTGCAAATGTCGAGTGCGGCCAAGCAGACCAGTGACCAGCCCCTTGCTCAAACCATCACGCCCGGCGCAAAGCTGTAGCTGTCGATGATGTTGACGTAGTTGGCGCGCTCGAACTCCGCCGGATTCGGCACGGCAAGGGCGCTGACCCGCCCGCGCACGTCTTCGATGGACTCGAAGCCCTGCTCCTCCATCCATTGCTCGAGCCCCTTCAGGATCACGCCGATCTGGCCGGGGCCGTTCTTGAGCAGCGTGCTGCACAGGTGCACCACGTCGGCACCGGCGAGCAAGAGCTTGATGGCGTCATCGGCGGTGTGGATGCCGCCGGTGGCGCCGAGTGAGAGGTTGTCGATGCGCCCGTACAGGATCGCGATCCAGCGCATGGCGAGCAGGGCCTCCGCCGACGTGGACGGATGCAGGCTCGGCTGCAGGCGCAGGCTGTCGATGTTGATGTCCGGCTGATAGAAGCGGTTGAAGAGCGACACGCCGTCCGCACCGGCGGCGGCCATCCGCTGCACCATATTGCCGACGGAGCTGAAGGTCGGCGAGAGCTTCATGTTGATGGGGATGGAGATGCTGTTCTTGAGGGTGCGCAGGATCTCCAGATAGCGCTCCTCCACCGTGCTGCCGGATTGGTCGATGTCGGCGGCGATGTAGTAAACGTTGAGCTCCAGCGCGTCGGCGCCCGCGTCCTGCAGCTCGCGGCCGTGCTCCACCCAGCCGGACGGCGTGGCACCGTTCAGGCTCGCGATGACCGGGATGTCCAGGGCCTCCTTCAGCGACCGCAGATTCTCCAGATAAGGCTCGGTGCCGGTGCTGAAGTCCTGCCAGTCCGGGAGGATGCTTTCGCCGATTTCCGCGAAGCCCGTATCCTGGTGGTGCAGGAAGCGGTTCATGGTCTCCGTGTCCGCGGTAATGGCCTCCTCGAACAGGGAGTACATGATGATCGCCGACGCACCTGCATCCTCCAGCTGCTTGCTCTGATCGACGCTCTTCGACAGCGGCGAGGCGGACGGGACGATGGGGTTCTTGAGGTCGAGGCCGAGGTATTTGGTGGTCAGGTCCATGGGTGCTCCAGTGTCGAGGTTCGAGTATCGAGGATCGAGTATCGAGGATCGAGGATCGAGTCACGTAGCAAGGGGCGGGGCACCCCTCGCTCCTCGTTACTCGCTACTCGTCACTCGTAACCGGCTTCTCCGCCTTCTGCCACGCCAGATGCGCCAGCTGCTCGTAGAGCGAGTACTTGGTCTCCACGTGCTTCTGCGCGAGCTTCAGGAAGCGCTCGGCGTCATCCGGGTGGGTGCGGTTCAGCACGCTGAAGCGGGTCTCGCTGGCCAGATAATCCCGGTAGGGGATGCTGGGCCGTTTGCTGTCGATGTGCAGCGGGTTCTCGCCGGCGTCGACCTTGCGCGGATCGTACCGGAACAGCGGCCAGTGCCCTGAGTTCACGGCCATGTCCTGCTGGCGCAGGTTATTCGACATGTCCACACCGTGGGCGATGCAGGGCGAGTAGCAGATGAGCACCGATGGCCCCGGGTAGGACTCCGCCTCCAGGAAGGCGCGCACGGTCTGCACGTCCTTGGCGCCGAAGGCGACCTGCGCCACGTAGACGTTCTCGTAGGCCATGGCCATCATGGCGAGGTCTTTCTTGAACGTGGGCTTGCCGCCGGCGGCGAACTTGGCCACGGCGCCCATGGGCGTCGCCTTGGACTTCTGGCCGCCGGTGTTGGAGTAGACCTCGGTGTCCAGCACCAGCAGGTTCACATCGCGGCCGGTGGAGAGCACATGGTCGACGCCGCCGTAGCCGATGTCGTACGCCCAGCCGTCGCCGCCGACGATCCAGACGCTGCGCCGCACCAGGTGCTCACAGACGCTCGCCAGGTTGGCTGCCTCCGGGGTGTTGATGGACCGGAGCTTGTCCTTGAGTGCCGCAACCCGCTGGCGCTGCTCGTGGATGCCCGCCTCGCTGGACTGGTCGGCGTTGAGCAGGCCGTCGGCCAGGTCGGTGCCGATCTTGTCTGCGAGCAGCGTCACCAGCGTCCGCGCCTGCTGGTTGTGGGCGTCCACGGCGAGGCGCAGGCCCAGCCCGAACTCGGCGGTGTCCTCGAACAAAGAGTTGTTCCAGGTGGGGCCGCGGCCCTCCGGGTCCGTCGTGTAGGGCGTGGTGGGCAGGTTGCCGCCGTAGATGCTGGAGCAGCCGGTGGCGTTGCCCATCAGCATACGGTCGCCGAACAGCTGTGTGGCGAGCTTCACGTACGGCGTCTCGCCGCAGCCGACGCAGGCGCCCGAGAACTCGAACAGCGGCTGCAGCATCATCGCGTGCTTGATCTTGTGTGGGTCGAGCTTGGTGCGATCGTACTCGGGGAGACCCAAGAAGAAATCCCAGTTCGGCTGCTCGATGTCGTGCCGCTCCTCGGCGGGCAGCATGTTCAGCGCCTTGCGCTTGGGGTCCTTGCGGTCGCGGATGGGGCAGACCTCCACGCAGAGCCCGCAGCCGGTGCAGTCGTCCGGCGCGATCTGATACGTGATCCGGTAGTCCGCCGGAAAGTCCTTGCCCTTGACCTTCGCATGCAGGAAGTCGCCGGGGGCGTTCTCGGCCATCTCGGCCGGGAAGATCTTGGCTCGGATGGCCGCGTGCGGGCACACCAGCGGGCACTTGCCGCACTGGGTGCAGAGGTCCTCCTCCCACTTCGGCAGCTCCAGCGCGATGTTGCGCTTCTCGTACTGCGTGGTGCCCGTGGGCCAGGTGCCGTCCGGCGGCATCAGGCTCACCGGCAGCTCGTTGCCGCGGCCGGCGATGAGGGTGGCGGAGACGCGCTGCACGAAATCCGGCGCGTGATCCGGCACCACCGGCGGGCGCTCGAAGGTGCTGGTCACCTGCCCTGGCACCTGCACCTGGTGCAGGCCGGCGAGGGTCGCGTCGATGGCCGCATAGTTGCGATCGAGCAGCTTCTGGCCCTTCTTGCCGTAGGTCTTTTTTACCGCCTGCTTGATCTGCGCGATGGCCTCGTCCTTGGGCAGGATGCCGGAGATGGCGAAGAAGCAGGTCTGCATGATGGTGTTGATGCGCCTGCCCATGCCGGTCTTCTCGGCGATGTCATAGGCGTCGATGACATAGACCTTGATGCCCTTGTCGATGATCTGCTGCTGCATGGACTTCGGCAGCTCGTCCCAGAGCAAGTCCTTTGGCGTCGACGCGTTGATCAGGAAGGTCGCACCCTGCTTGGCCTTGTCCAGCATCTCGTAGCGGGTGAGGAAGGTCGGCTGGTGGCAGGCGACAAAGCTCGCCTCGTTGTCGCCGATGAGATAGGTGCTGTTGATGGGCTTGGGGCCGAAGCGCAGGTGCGACACAGTCACGGCGCCAGCCTTCTTGGAGTCGTACTCGAAGTAGCCCTGACCGAAGTTCGGCGTCTCCTCACTGATGATCTTGATGCTGTTCTTGTTCGCGGAGACGGTGCCGTCGGAGCCCAGGCCGTAGAACACACACTCGGTCACGCCCGCGGCGGCGTCCGGCTTGAAGCTCGGGTCCCACTCCAGGCTGGTGTGGCTGACGTCGTCGATGATGCCGATGGTGAACTTGTTCTTTGGCTTGTCCTTGGCCAGCTCGTCGAAGATGGCCTTGACCATGGCCGGCGTGAACTCCTTGGACGACAGTCCGTAGCGACCGCCCACCACTCGCGGCATGCTGGCCATGTTGCCCTCGGCGACGGCTTCGGACAGCGCGGTGACGACGTCCTGGTACAGGGGCTCGCCGTTGGCGCCGGGCTCCTTGCACCGATCGAGCACGGCGATCTTCTGGGTGGTGACGGGCAGAGCAGCGAGCAGATGCGCGGGGCTGAAGGGCCGGAACAGCCGGATCTTGATCAGTCCAACCTTCTCGCCGTGATCGGCCAAGTGCTGCACCGCCTCCTCGGCGGCGCCGATGCCGGAGCCCATGAGCAGGATGACGCGCTCGGCATCCGGGGCGCCCACGTATTCAAACAGCTTGTACTGCCGGCCCGTGAGCTTGGCGAGCTTATCCATCTGCGCCTGCAGGATGTCGGGCAGGGCGGCATAGAACGGGTTCACCGTCTCCCGGCCCTGGAAGTACACGTCCGGGTTCTGCGAGGTGCCGCGGATAATGGGGTGGTCCGGGTTCATGGCCCGCTCGCGGTGGGCCTGGATCAGCGACTCGTCGATCATCGCGCGGATGGTCTCGACCGGCAGCTTGTCGATCTTGTTGACCTCGTGCGAGGAGCGGAAGCCGTCGAAGAAGTGCAGGAAGGGGATCCGGCTCTCCAGAGTCGCCGCCTGGGAGATCAGCGCAAAGTCCATGATCTCCTGAATGTTGGCCGAGCAGAACATGGCGTAGCCGGTGGCGCGGCAGGCCATGACGTCCGAGTGGTCGCCGAAGATCGACAGGCCCTGAGCCGCCAGGGACCGGGCCGAGACATGCAGCACCGTCGGCGTCAGCTCGCCGGCGACCTTGTACATGGTCGGGATCATCAGCAGCAGGCCCTGCGACGCCGTGAAGGTAGTCGACAAAGAGCCCGCCTGCAGCGCGCCGTGCAGGGAAGCGACGGCACCGGCCTCACTCTGCATCTCGATGACGTCGGGCACCGTGCCCCAGAGGTTCTTGATGCCGAGGGACGACCACTCGTCCGACCACTCGCCCATGGGCGAGGCCGGCGTGATGGGGTAGATGGCGATGACCTCGTTGGTCATGTGGGCGACGTAGGCGGCGGCTTCGTTGCCGTCGAGGGTGACCATTTGCTGCTGCGACATGGATACTTCCCGCGATTGAGGGTGGCTGCAAGAATTGCTGCGTCGGGGACGGGGGATACGGTGCGGCCAACACGGCGCCACGGCGGCCGTTTGGGCGCGCGGTGGCCGGGGCCATTGGCGTCGACTATATCCCTTACGGCCCCGGCGGCCACTGATCCAGGTCCAACGGCCGGCGATAATCGCCGTGAGGCATGATCCGGATCAGCCAAGGTGGAAAAGGCGTCATGCAAAGCATTGACGTGTGGGTAACGGCGCCGCTTGGGGCAGCTACGGCAGGCGCGAGTCGGCGCGGCCTGTGCCGGTGTATCTGCCGTTCGCAGCTTGGTGCTCAGGGAATCTGGCCCTTTTGCTTTTCCGGGCCGAGCCCGGTAAGAAGCCGGCATGGCTGCGGTACCCACAGACATGTCGTTTGCGCTGCGCGCCATGCGCGACGAGGACATTCCTGCGGTGCTGGAATGTGAGCGCGCCAGCTACACGACGCCCTGGACAGAGGGGATCTTCCGCGACTGCCTGCGCGTACGTTATTGCTGCTTGGTGGCAGAGTCCCGGGACATGGTGGTGGGGCACGGCATCATGTCCGTGGCCGCTGGGGAGTGCCACCTGCTGAACATCTGCATCCACCCGCTCTTCCAACGCCTCGGCATCGGCAGGCGTCTGCTGCGCCGCCTGCTGGCGTTGGCGCGCCGCCAGCAGGCGGACTCGGCCTTTCTGGAAGTGCGGTTATCCAACAGCGCTGCCATTGCGCTCTATCGCGCTGAGGGCTTCGATGACATCGGCATCCGCAAGGGCTATTACCCGCATGCGGACAATGATCCATCCCGCCGTGAGGATGCGTTGATGATGGCACGCTCCCTGTAGCCTGCCCAAAAAAAGGGGTCAGAGCCCTTTTTTTGGGTCAAAAAAAGGGCTCTGACCCCTTTTTTAAGACGGGCGCCGTCAGCCGCCTTCCCGGAACCCGGGGTACAAGGTCATGCCGCCGTCGACGTACAGCGTCGTCCCCGTCACGTAATCCGAGGCGTCCGATGCCAGCCAGACCGCGGCGCGGCCGATGTCCATGGGCTCGCCGATACGCCCGTACGGGATCAGCGTCAGCAGGTCTGCTTCCGCTTCCGCCGTCTCCCACGCGGAGCGGTTGATGGGCGTGCGAATGGCGCCGGGTGAGATGCCGTTGACCCGGATGCGGTGCTCGGCGACCTCCTGTGCCAGGCTCTTCAGGAACATCAGCACGCCGCCCTTGGAGGTGGCATAGTTCACGTGGCCGGCCCAGGGCACGATGTCGTGCACGGACGACATGCAGATGATCTTGCCGGCGGCACAGGACAGCTTCGGGTTGATCCCCTGGCGCAGAAACGCCCGCACCGCCTCCCGCGCGCACAGGAACTGACCCGTCAGGTTCACCTCCAGCACCTTGTTCCACTGCGCGAGTGTCATCTCGTGGAAGGGGGCGTCCCGCTGCAGTCCGGCATTGGCCACCAGAATGTCGATGCCGCTCCAAGCGTCGATCATGTTCTGGAACATCCGCTGCACCTGGCCCTCATCGCTGACGTCGGCCTCGAGCGCCATGGCCTCGCCGCCCTCGGCGCGGATCTCTCGGACCAGCTGCTCGGCGGCCTCTGGATTCACGACATAGTTGATGGCCACGCGGGCGCCGGCCTGCGCGAGTGCACGGGCGACGGCGGCGCCGATACCGGAGTTCGCACCGGTGACCAGCGCGCGCTGGCCGCGGAGGGTGTCGGGGTGGATGGGCGGCATGTGCAGACTCCTGCGCGGCTTCGGCCGATGCGGTCAAATGATCATCTGAGGACTACGGCAGCCCCGCGCCGGGCACCGCGACGTCTGTGATTTCGATGCGTCCGCTCCTGAGCTGCGCCGCCTGTTCCGGGTCGCAGGTCTCTGCGGTGCAGACGTGCAGCGTGCGCCGCTGCGGGCCGCCGAGCATGCAGGCGTAGGGTGTGCCCGCGGTCTCGCAGCGGGCGAGGATCTCGCCGCCGCGGGCGACGCGCAGCGTCTCCTGCGTGCCGGGGGATGCGATCCACAGCGCTCCCTCGGCATCCAGGCAGAGGCCGTCCGGCGTGGCCTCGCCCAGCTCTGCCCAGACGCCGCGGTCCGTCATGCGCCCATTGGGGCCGAGCTGGAACCAGCTCACGCGGTTGGCGAAGGTCTCGCCGACCAGCAGGGTGCCGCCATCTGGTGTGATGGCAGAGCCATTCGGAAAGACGAGCCCGTCGGCGAAGGGCTCGACGGCGCCGTCCGTGTCCACCAGCAGGAGCGCCGTTGGCGTTTTGGGCGCACCGCCGTCCACGTCATAGCCGAAGTTGCCGGCATAGATCCGGCCGGCCGCGTCCACCACCATGTCGTTGCAGTGCCAGGGGGCGTGCTGCGACAGATCCGCATACGGCAGCAGCGCGCCGTCGACGATGCGGACGATGCGACGCATGGTCATCAGTACGCAGACCAGGTCGCCATTGGGCAGCCAGCCGAGCCCGCCGGGGCGGTCCTCGGCGGTAGCGATGGTCTCGAGGCTGCCGTCCGCCGTCCTCGCCCGTCCCCTGTGGGCGTGCTGGTCCGTAAACCACACGCGGCCGCCGTGCCAGCGGGGGCCCTCCGGCAAGGCCCGGCCGTCGGCGCCAGCTCGGGCGTCGGTGGCCTGCAACGCCGGCGCCCCCGC
>NZ_JAIFKJ010000516.1 GCF_019695415.1 Thiohalocapsa sp. | reverse complement strand
CCGCCATCGGCGGCGTGCTCGCCGGGCCTATCGGTGCAGGTGTCGGGGCGGGCATCGGCTATGCGGTCGATCGCAACGAGGACCGCCGCTGACCCGTTGCCGGCTGGGACGCTGTATCCCGGCGACGCCCGGATGCGACTGCGCGCCGGCGCCCGGCATGTCGCGGGGTCTGCTATAGTCAAGGGTTAATCAAGAGGATCGCGTCCGCGGTGAAGCGCCCCTGCCATGACCGCCCAGCCGCCCGTTCAGCCCCCGCTCCAGCCCCGACTTCAGCCCGATAACCGCCGTCAGCGTATCCTTGAGATCCTGCGTGCGGCGCGCCTGCTGCCGCCCCTGCTGGGTGTGGCGGTGACCCTGGTGGCGGCGCTGGTGCTGCTGCTGGTGAATATGGCGGTGCCTGGACTCGCCTGGCCCAAGCTCGTCTGTCTCGCCTTCCTCGCCATGGGGCTGTCCGCAGCCGTGCTGACGGCGCATCGGCTCAAGACCCAGCTCCTGCAGCCATTGGTGAATCTGGAGGAATCCGTCTCTCGTGTCTGCCAGGGCGAGCCTGGTGCGAGCCGGGCGCTGGCCAATGTCGGCGTGCTCGAAACCATGGCGCGCGGCATCGGTAGTCTGAACGCGGAGCTCACGGACCTCTACGAAGACATGGACAGCCGCGTCGCCCGCCAGACCCAGCGCCTCGCGCAGAAGACGGCCTCGCTCAAGATCCTCTACGACGTCGCCGCCGAGATCACCCGTGCCGATACGCTCGAAGAGCTGCTGCTGCACTTTCTGCGGGTCCTGAAAGAGATGGTCAACGGCCGCGCCGCCACCGTGCGCGTGGTGGCGGCGGACGGCGAGATGCGCCTGGTGGGCTCCATCGGGCTGGATGACGACCTGGTGCGCCAACAGGACATGCAGCCGGTGGAGCTCTGTCTTTGCGGCACCGTGCTCTGCCCCGGGGAGATCGTCTGTGACAATGATCTCCGCTATTGCTCCCGTGTCTACGGCCGGCGCATGCTCGCGAGCGACGCGGTGGAAGTCGTGACTGTGCCGCTCAAGCACCATGACGAGCTGCTGGGCGCCTACAGCATCTTCGTGGACCGCCCGGGGCTCAGCGAGCGCGAGGATATTCTGGATCTCCTCAGCACCATCGGTCAGCACATCGGTGTCGCGCTCGCCAAGCACCGCTCGGACAACGAGGCTAGGCGTCTATCCATCGTTGAGGAGCGGGCCTCCCTGGCGCACGAGCTGCATGACTCCCTGGCGCAGACTTTGGCGAGCCTGAGGCTCCAGGTGCGCATGCTCGGCGATACGCTGCGCGACGCTGACGTGGCGCCTCAGGCGCGGGCGGACCTCAGCCGTATCAGGAACGGCATCGACGAGGCGCATGGGGAGCTGCGGGAGCTGCTCTCCAGCTTCCGCGCTCCCATGGACCGCCGGGGTCTAATCCCCACCCTGGAGGACCTCATCCGCCGCTTTGGCCAGCAAACGGGCATCCATGCTGTGCTGCAGCTCAACTGCCGGCCGTTCGAGGTCACGCCCACCGAAGAGATGCAGCTGGTGCGCATCGTCCAGGAGACCCTCACCAATGTGCGCAAGCACGCCGATGCGCAGACCGTACGGGTCCTGCTGACCCGTGAGCAGGACGGAAACTATGTGCTGCTGGTTGAGGACGACGGTGTCGGCTTCAGCGCTCGGCGTAAGGCTGCCGGTCGGCCCGGTGAGCACATCGGCCTGTCCATCCTAGAGGAGCGCGCGCGGCGCATCGGTGCCCGGTTGGAGATCGAGAGCGAGCCGGGGGAGGGCACGCGCGTGGAGGTGACCTTCACCGCCGGACGGGTCGGCCGCGCGGGGCTCGCCGAGCAGGCCGCCTGATGCGCGTGCTGCTCATCGACGACCACGCCCTGTTCCGCGTCGGGCTGCTGGAGCTGCTGGAGCGCCGCGGCATCGAGGTGATCGACGCGGTCGGCGACAGCGATGTCGGGCTCCGCCTCACCCGCGACTGCGCGCCGGACGTGGTGCTGTTGGACCTGCGCATGCCGGGCCCCGGCGGGATCGAGATCCTGAAGCAGATCCGCGGCGAAGGGCTTGACCGACGCGTGGCCATGCTCACCACCAGCACCGAGGAGCAGGACCTGATTGCCTCCCTCCAGGCCGGCGCCAACGGCTATCTGCTGAAGGACATGGAGCCTGACGAGCTGGTCGCGGCACTCGAGGACATCGTCGTGGGCAAGACGGTCGTCGCCCCAGAGCTCACCGGCGTACTCGCCCGAGCGGTGCGTCATGAGCCGGAGCCGGCGACGCCTGCCCAACCGACGCTGTCGGAGCTGACGCCGCGGGAGCAGGAAATCCTGTGCCATTTGGCGGCGGGCCAAAGCAATAAGGCCATCGCCCGGGAGCTCGGCATCTCTGACGGCACGGTCAAGCTGCACGTCAAGGCCATTCTGCGCAAGCTCCAGGTGCGCTCGCGGGTGGAGGCCGCCGTCATGGCGGTAGAGCAGGGGCTCTGCGCGCGCGATTGACGTCCCCGCCTGCAACGGCGGCCGGTTGACGATCTTCGGCGCGCCCCAGGGGCATGCTCGGGTATAACGCCCACCATCCAAGCAACGCATCCGGAGAACACCATGAAGAACTTTCTGGAGCTCATCCGCAATTGCCTGACGGACGTGCGCGAGATCATGCCCTGGGACTTGGAGGAACGCCTGACGGAGAACCCTGACCTGTTAGTGGTGGATGTGCGCGAGCCAGATGAGTTCGCCGCGATGCACATTGAAGGCTCTATCAACGTGCCTCGGGGCATCCTGGAGTCAGCCTGCGAATGGGACTACGAGGAGACCGTCCCGGAGCTCGTCCTGGCCCGCGAGCGGGAGATCGTTGTCGTCTGCCGCTCCGGCTATCGCAGTGTGCTCGCGGCCAATTCCATGCAGGTGCTCGGGTACGAACATGTCGCCTCGCTCCAGACCGGCTTGCGCGGCTGGAAGGATTACGAGCAGCCACTGGTGGATGGCGCGGGCCGGGCCGTGGACCTCGACGACGCCGATGTCTACTTCACCCCCAAGCTGCGGCCCGAGCAGCAGCGTCCGAAGGACACCGATAAAGCGGCGCTTCCCTAGGTCGGCGCCGACATTAGGCGACTCGACGCCGGTCGTCTTGAGAATGACGGCTCAGGCCGGGGACCCCAGGTAGGCCAGGCTGTCCGGGTCGAACGGCCTGGGCGTAATACCCAGGCTCGCAAAGCCGTCCTCGACGCAAGTGTTGCCCGCGAGGAGCATGGTGAGCTGGTCTCGCGTCACCGGGAACCAATCGAAGCGCCCCAGCACCGAGGCCACGGGGCCGATGAACATGACGGGCGCCGGCAGCATCAGCTTTTTCTTGCCGCTCGCAGCGGCGATACCAGAGAGGATCTGCTTCCAGCTCCAGGCATCTGGTCCACACAGCGTCAAGGTCTGGCCAATGGTTTCGGGCGCCGCCAGCGACTTGGCGAAGGCCGTCGCCACGTCCTCCACATGCACGGGCCCCAGCTCGAAGGCGCCGGCATCCGTAGGCAGCAAGCCTTCGTAGAAGAGAGGCGCGGGCATGGGGCTGTCGATGAGCTCCCGCTTGAGCTGGGTGCAGAACTCCATGCGACCGCGTGGTGGGCCGAAGATCACCGAGGGTCGGAAGATGGTCCAGTCCAGCCCGGAGGCCTTGAGGGCTTCCTCGGCGGCGAGCTTGGTGGTCTGGTAGGGCGTGGCGGCGGCATCGATGCCGTTGGCGCTCATGAGCAGGAAGCGCTTGGCGCCGGCGGCCTCCGCAGCCGCTATCGCGCGCTCGGCGCCGCGGCGCTGCATGGCGTCAAAGGTGATGCCGTGTGCGGGCTGCTCGCGCAGGATGCCGATGAGATAGACCGCTGCATCGCAGCCCTCGAAGCATGCGCGTATGGCCGCCTCGTCGGCGACGTCGCCGGGCACGGCTTCGAGCGCCGGCAGATCCGGCAGCTTGTGCTCGCTGCCCGGCCGCATCAGCAACCGTAGCGCGTGACCGTCTCGCGCGAGCGCCTCCAGCAGGTAACTGCCGACGAATCCGGTGCCGCCGATGATGCCGATTTTCATGAAGATTCCCCTGCTTGGCTCAGAAGTGTCCAATGGCCCACGCGCAATCGTCGCGTGCTGGAGGCGTGCCGGCGGTGCGGATCCGTCTCGCGTCAGGCGAGTGTTGCGAGGCAGCCCACCGACGCTTGCGCCTTCGGGCACACGCCGACACCACGTCACGAGGTGCGGTGGAACCGCGTAAATTCCACCCCGCCGCCCCGATCCTGGCTGGGCTTTGAACAGGCTGTTTTCTGGTCAACGCGCTAATTGTTCTGTGATTGACGAGCCAGAACGTCGTGTTGTTCTTAGCTTGTATATGTTTTGGCCGACGTCATGTGCTCATGTCCGTAAGAGGCGTGAGAGGAATTTTGACCATGTCGAGCCACTACCTCATCGTCGGCGCCAGCTCTGGTATCGGAGCGGCGCTGCTGGAGCACCTGGTCGCCGATGGCGCCAGCGTGACGCATTTGTCGCGGGAGCCTGAGCGCGCTCCTGATCTTCCTAATACCACCGGCATCCGGTGGGACATACGGAAGGAGCCGTTCCCGGGAGAGTCGCTGCCGGAGCGCTTGGATGGTCTTGCCTACTGTCCCGGGGGCATCCGACTGCGCCCCTTTGAGCGCCTTAAGGAGCAGGACTTCAACGATGAATGGGAGATCAACCTGATGGGCGCGGTGCGCACGCTGCAGGGGGCGCTGCCGGCCCTGAAACGCAGCGATGCGGCCTCGGTCTTGCTGTTTAGTACCGTCGCCGTGCAGACCGGCATGCCTTTCCACGCGGCGGTGGCTGCAGCCAAAGGCGCCGTCGAGGGGCTCACGCGAGCGCTGGCGGCCGAATTCGCGCCGTCGATTCGAGTCAATGCCATTGCACCGACGCTGACAGACACACCACTGGCCGAGCGGCTGCTGGGATCAGACGAGAAGCGTCAGGCGGCAGCTGAGCGGCACCCGCTCAAGCGCATCAACGTACCCCAGGACGTGGCGCGCACCGGCGTTTGGCTGCTGCGGGATGCGACATCCGTCACCGGCCAGGTAATCGCGCTCGACGCCGGTCTGTCGTCCCTGCGCTTGCTCTGACGCCTTGCCCGCCGCGCTGGGCCGCAAGCGGCCCTAGCGTGTCAGGTGCCGGTAGCGCGCAAGCCGTCGCCGGCACCGGCCTTGCCGAGACTGCGGATGCGCATGCGCCGCAGCTTGATGCGCAGGCCGCCGAAAGCGGTGTCGATGGCGTCTTCTGCTTTCTTGTGCGCCTCGCGCACGATGATCTGACGTTTCGCGGACAGAGTGGCCACGAGCTCACAGCGTACTCGATGGCCTCTCAGCTGATCGAATTCTTCGGCGATGCGGACCTGCAGGTCGAGCTGTGAGTCCGGTGCCGCTTGGCTGATGTCTTCCGCAAGTCGGTTGACCCTGCGGACCAGCTTGCGGTCCAGCGCAAGCGTGTCTCCTGAGATGCGTACGCTCATTCACTACCTCGTTGTGATGCGCAGAGCGGTCCCGAGATTCGGGATAGGCTTCTAGGCCACGCCGGCCTATGGTTCAGTCTGAGTGTGCAGTCTTGCCGGACTACACGGGGCGGCAGGCAGACAAGGCCTGCAGTGCATGTTCGGGGATGCGAATCCATGGCACGCGGTGCGTCGTGGTACATGTGCCTGTCTGCGGCACGACAGCGGCTGCGCTGTGCGCGTGGTCGGGGAAGCTGCAGGTTCTGGTCCAACGGATTTCGTTTCCGGCAGGCATAGCCCTCGGGGGCCAATTCCAAACAGCAGGGTCGCGCCGTCCGCTGACCTGCGCCGCGATTTGTCTCCGTGAGGGATCGTCTTCGGGCTGGTCGCACACACTGCTGCGCAGCAACGTCTTGGGCGCCCGGCGCCGCACTCCTCACGGTTCACTGCGGAACGGACCCTCAACGGGCGTGCGTCACCGACGGCTGACTGCTGTGACGAAAGAGCGGTGTATGAACTGTACGCCAGCAACACAGCCTTCGAGCCATCTGGTAACGCCCAGGTAGGCGCTCCGGAGGGGGCAGGGGCGCGTTGTCGGTATCCGTTGGACTGTGGCGGGGGGGGCTGGGGTTGCGTTTCAGCCCAGACCGATAGCGAAAACATAAACAACTTCGCCCGCGGCGTCCCCACCCCCCGAACATTGGCTGTGATTTGCGACAGTTCGGCGCATTACGGGCCTTTTTCAACCAAG
>NZ_JAIFKJ010000487.1 GCF_019695415.1 Thiohalocapsa sp. | reverse complement strand
AGATTGGTATAAGAGACAGTCCACGCCCACGCGCAGCATATTCGCATCGCCGCGCAGGAAGGCGTCTTGGTTGTTGCGAAAGAGGGCCATCGCGGTCTGCTCGACGGTGGCCCCCGGAGGCGTCATTGCTCGCGCAATACCGGAGAGTGTCGCACCACGCTGCACGGGGCCAGAATGCAGCGGGAAGCGGATGCCCTCCGCCTCCGGCGGCACGGCCGCCGGCGGCGGTTGCGGCGCAGCCCGCTGTGGTGCGCGCTGCTGCGCAGCTTGTTGCTCAGGCTGGATGCTGCCGCGCAGCGGCGGCGGGGCAGGCTCCGGCGGCGGGCGGCGGCGGGCCATTTGGGTGGTGGATACGGCCACCCGCGGCGCACCGGCAGCGCCGGCAGCGCCGCGCGCGGGCGGGTCCAGCAGGACAGTGTACTCCTTCACCAGCCGCCCCTCGGGCCAGACCACCTCCACCAGAAAGTCGATGTAAGGCTCGCGGATAGGCTCCCGGCTGGAGACCTGGATGTGGGGCCGTCCGTCGACGCCCACGGCCGGCTTGAACTGCAGGCGCGTCAGGAAATTGGGGCGCTCAGCGCCGGCCTTCGTGAACTCGGCGCTGCTCGCAAGCCGCGCCTTGACGGCGTCGATCTCTTTGGACCGAAGGTCGTTGAGCTCAATCTCAGCATAGAACGGTTGATTCAGCGCCGACTGTGTGCGCATCGCGCCAAGACCCAGCGCCTCTGCGGTACCCGCCAGGCAGGTGAGCAGTGGCGCCCAGGCGATGAGCAGGGGCCGTTTTGCCAGCATCCTCCTTCCTCTCCGGTGCAGCCGGGCCATCGGTTTGCAGCCGATGGGGTCTAGGGCATGCAACATCCATCGGGTTGCGTGGCGCGGTTGACGACCAGAGCGGACTATAGCGAAATATCAGGGAAACGACCAAGCACCTATCAGGGTTTTACCTTGTCAGGAGCAGCATCAGCATTCGGCGCAGCGGCTCGGCTGCACCCCACAGCAGCTGATCGCCGACGGTGAAGGCCGAGAGGTACTCGGGTCCCAGGTTCATTTTCCGCAGCCGACCGACGGCAATGTCGAGCTTACCGGTCACGGCGGTGGGCGAGAGCTCAGCGATGGTGCGCTCGCGCTCATTGGGCACCACGCGCACCCAGTCATTCGCGGTGGCCAGTATCTCCGCGATCTCGTCGATGGGCAGATCCTGCTTCAGCTTGATCGTAAGCCCCTGGCTGTGACAACGCATGGCGCCGATGCGCACACAGGTGCCGTCGATGGGGATGGGATTGGCCTCGCGACCGAGGATCTTGTTGCTCTCGACACTGCCTTTCCATTCCTCGCGGCTCTGGCCGTTCTCGAGCGGCTTGTCGATCCAAGGAATCAGGCTACCGGCCAGCGGCACGGTAAAGAGCTGGTCCGGAAAGTCATCGCCCCGCATGGTCTCAATGACCTTGCGGTCGATGTCGAGGATGGCGCTGTGCGGGTCCGCCAGCTCCCCTGCCACGGCGTCCCGCAGCGCACCCATCTGCAGGAGCAGCTCGCGCATGTTGCGAGCGCCGGCGCCGGAAGCAGCCTGGTAGGTCATGGCGCTGACCCATTCGACCAGATCGCGGCGCAGCAGGTCGCCAACGGCCATCAGCATCAGACTCACGGTGCAGTTGCCACCGATGAAATCGCGCTTGCCGGCTGCCAGCGCCTGGTCGATGACATCCAGGTTCACCGGGTCAAGCACGATGGTACTATCCGGCTGCATGCGCAGCGTGGAGGCGGCGTCGATCCAGTAGCCCTGCCAGCCCGTCGCGCGAAGCGGCCCGAACACCTCGGCCGTGTAGTCGCCGCCCTGGCAGGTGACGATCGCGTCCATCTCGGCAAGCGCGTCCAGATCGCGCGCGTCGCGGAGCGGCTGCGCGCCGCGGCCCACATCCGGCCCGAGCTCCCCCTGCTGGGAGGTGGAGAAGAACACAGGCTCGGTGATCTGTGCGAAGTCACCTTCCGTGCGCATCCGCTCCATGAGCA
>NZ_JAIFKJ010000630.1 GCF_019695415.1 Thiohalocapsa sp. | reverse complement strand
TGATACTGCTTTGTCCTGGCCCAACGGTTGAAAGCGAAAATCGCGAAGAGTCCGAGCGCTATCGCGATCAGCAGCGCGTAAGCGCCAAGGTTTTCGCTCAGCATTGGGCGGGGCAGGTACAATCCACGATTATTGAGGAAAACCTCCTCGCCGAGCGTCAGGCTTTCGCGCGGGCCGGGAAACAGCGGCAGGAAGACCGCGAAGTTCCAGAACATGATCTGCAACAGCAAGGGCGTGTTGCGGAATATTTCGATGTAGGTCGACGCGAATGTTGACAGAAGGAAATTCGGGGACAGGCGCGCAACGCCGACCAGGAAGCCCAGTATCGTCGCGACGAGAATCCCCAGAGCGCTGACGATAATCGTGTTCTGTATGCCGATAAAGAAAACGGTCCAATACGTCGTTTCACCTAGCTGAAAGTCGATGAACGGCGAAAATCCGATGGAGAACGGCGCGACTTCGCCAAGAAAACCGAAGCCGGTCTGGATGCCGCGTTCGTTCAAATTCGCGACAGTATTAGTGAAAATTGTATAGAAGGCCCATAGGACGAAGGCCAGAACGGCAATCTGTGCCGCCACACCGCGATAAACGGGATTACGATAAAACGGAATCCGGGTTTTACGGCTCAAATCGCTTCCTCGGTATCGGGCAACACGCTGGGGCGGATCGGAGGTGGCGGCGCGGCGGCATCCGCGCGTGATGCGAGGACGCCGCCGGCCAATGCTCTTTCAGATTAGCGGATCGGCGGGGCGTAGAGAATGCCGCCCTCGGTCCACAGCGCGTTCACGCTGCCCTCACGCGGGATGCCCAGCGGGGCGACGTTGCGCTGATACAGCTCGTCATAGTTGCCGACCTGCTTGATGGCATTGTAGGCCCAGTCATTCGACAGGCCGAGGTTCTCGCCCATCGTGCCCTCGACGCCGAGCAGACGGCGCACGTTCGGGTTGGTGCTCTCCTCACGCATCTGGTCGACGTTTTCCGACGTCACGCCGTACTCGTCAGCGTTGATGAGCGCGAACAGCGTCCAGCGGACGATGTCGTGCCACTGCGCGTCGCCCTGGCGGGTCACCGGGCCGAGCGGCTCCTTGGAGATGGTCTCGGGCAGGATGACCGCGCTGTCCGGGTCGGTCAGCTCGGTGCGGATCGCGGCAAGCTGGGACTTGTCGGAGGTCAGCACGTCGCAGGCGCCGCCGTCGAAGCCCTCGCGGGTCTGGACGGAGGTGTCATAGACGACCGGCTCGAACTCCATGTCGTTCACGCGGAAGTAGTCGGCCAGGTTCAGCTCGGTGGTCGTGCCGGCCTGCACGCAGACTTTCGCGCCGCTGAGCTGCATGGCGCTGTCAACGCCCAGCTCCTCCTTAACCAGGAAGCCCTGGCCGTCGATGTAGTTGTAGTACGTGAACTCGACGCCGAGCGTCGCGTCACGGGTCAGCGTGTCGGTCGTGTTGCGCGAGAGCACGTCGATCTCGCCGGAGGTCAGCGCGGTGAAACGCTCCTTCGCGGTCAGGTTGGTGTACTTGACCGAAGTGGCGTCGCCGAAGATCGCGGCCGCCAGCGCACGGCAGAAATCGGCGTCGATACCGGCCATGTTGCCTTCGTCATCCGGCGCAGAGAAGCCGGGAAGACCGCCGTCGACACCGCACTGCAGATGTCCGCGTTCCGTCACTTCGTCGAGCGTGGCAGCAGACGCCGGCAGGACCGACAGCGCCAGCGCGGCAAACGTGCTGATTGCGAGTCCCAAAGCACGCATCGCAAACCCCTTTCGTTTGGTGGTTAAATGAATGTGTTGCGCGTTAGCTCAGGCACATTCCGTGCCGGATGCAGAAGCTAGCAAAAAGTTTCGTTGATTAACAAGCGGTTTGCGCCTCGTTCTTACGTCGAGTGGCGGAAAGCGGAATTTCATGGTGGTTTCCTGTTCTCTCCGGCCGTGGAAGATTGGCGCAGGCGGTCCGCTCATGGCCGGTCTGGATTTTCCCCGCCGGAGCGGGCATCCTGCCGAATGCCGGTTAAACCTTGTGCAACGATGCACAAATCCACTGCAAGCGCGGAGAGCTTGGCATGAAGACGCGTGCCGCCGTTCTGCATGAGCGCGAGAAGCCGCGCCCC
>NZ_JAIFKJ010000443.1 GCF_019695415.1 Thiohalocapsa sp. | reverse complement strand
CCAGGACCGATGCACGGCAACCCGCTCCATCGGTCCTGGGCCAGCCCGTTAGGCCGAGGCCACCTGGCCGGTGCTGTCATGGATGTTGACGGGCAAGCCTTCCATCTTGCAGATGGTCTCGTGCACGGTGCAGTGGCCTGACACGCGCTTGATGGCCTCGGCTCGCTTGCCCACGTCGGCGTTGGGCAGGTGCACGTCTACCATCAGCTCTTTGAGGTGGGCCGGGTCGGTCGCCTTTTCGTAGTGGATCTCGACGTACATGCCGCTGGCGTCGATATCGTGCTGATCGCAATACTGCTGGACGAATGCGGCGATGCAGGACGACAGGGAAGCGACGAAGTAGTCCGGGGGTGTGGGATGCCGGCCCTTACCGCCCCATTCGGGCGTCGGCGGCACGTCATTCATGATTTTGTAGTCTCCCGCGTAGGTCTCGAACAGCATGTCACCGGCGTGCTGGGATTTCACAGAGGGCATAAGACAGTCTCCATTGATGGTTGTCGCGACGTAAGGACGTCGCGCCGGTGATTCAGCCCCAGCACCACGGGGCCGTCAAGGGCTGCGGAATGTTTAGGTAAGCGCCGATGCGGTATGCTCTCGCCCCCTTTATCCCCACCCCAGGACGCGTGTTGATGATCCGACGGCGGCTTTCCGGCAGCAGGCGATGGCTCCTTGCGCTGCCGGTGTGGTGCTGCTGCCTGCTCGGGGTGCTCGCAGCGCCGGTGCCGGCAGGGGCCGCTCAGCCGCCCTGCCTCAAGCTCGTCTTCAACCGCTACTGCCTGGGTGGTGACGCGAGCCTGCTGGCGCAGCAGTTGCCGCCGGCGCTGCGTCAGGACCAGGGTGAGCGTCTGGCGCTCGTCTACTACGAAGGCCGCGACCGCGTCTACGTGCTGGCCTGGCGGGGTGCGATCTACAAGGTGCTGCGCGAGTACCGCATTGCCTCCCAACTCCAATACGAGGATCTCTACCAGATCCTGCGCCGCAAGTACGGCGACGGGGAAGACCGCAGCAGTTTCCCCGAGTACGCGCGCACGCCGGGGCGTAAGCAGATTGCCATCCGCCGCGGCGAGGGCAGGGCGGTGCACCTGTGGCAGACGGATGCCGGCTGGCATGTGGAGCTCAGCTGGACACGCGAGACGGGGCTTGCGCTGGCCTACATTGCCGACGCCCTCGACGAGCAGCAGCGTGCGGCGATGGAGGGCGGTTACTGAGCCGCCCTCGCCGCGGCGGTTGCTGGAGCGCCAGATTGCGCGGACGCATCGAGTCGCGCTTCGAGCGCCGCCGCATCGTCGCTCACACCGCAAAGGCGCAGCGGCAGGATGCGGCCCACCGCATCGGGCGGTGCATCGCGAAGACGCACCGGCAGGTAGCTCGGTGTGAAGCCCGCCGCAAAGGGACCAGCGCTGTCGGTATTCAGGCCCTCGATGAGCACCGGTAGTGTGCGGCCGGTTTGGCTCGTGAGGCAGTCGGTCTTGAGCCTGGCCGCAAGCTCGTGCAGGGCCCGCGTGCGCTCGCGCTTGACAGGCTCCGGCACCTGATCGGCCATTGCGGCGGCCCGGGTTCCCGCCCGCGGCGAGTAGGGGAAGATATGCAGGTGGCTGAAGCCCGTGGCGGCGACGAAGTCCATGGTCTGCTGCCACTCGGCCTCGGTTTCGCCGGGGAAGCCGGCGATGATGTCGGTGCTCACCTGGAAGTCCGGGACCGCGCCCCGCGCAGCCGCCACCAGCTGTGCGAAGTCGCCGCTCTTGCAGCGGCGCGCCATGCGCTTAAGCACCGCATCCGAGCCGCTTTGCAGCGGCAGGTGCACGTGCGGCATCAGGCGCGGGCTCTGGAAGTGGGCCCAGAAGCCTTCCGGCAGGTCCCAAGGCTCCACGGAGCCCAGGCGAATGCGGGGCACGTCCGTCTCGGCGAGCACTGCGTCGAGGAGGCGCGCCAGGTCCGGCGCCTCGTGCGCCTGGGCGCCGCGCCCGTAACCGCCGAGCTGCACGCCGGTGGGCAAGACCTCCGGAACGCCCGAGGATGCGACGGACTTGATCTCTGCCACGATCTACGCCATTGGCCGGCTGCGCCACTCGCCCGCGGCGATTTTGGGGAGGGCAAAGGTGCAGTGGG
>NZ_JAIFKJ010000464.1 GCF_019695415.1 Thiohalocapsa sp. | reverse complement strand
GTCTTCTACGCTTCAGAAAAGCCTGAGCAAATTGCGGGGTCTTTGCCGGCAAACGGTAGCCCCGTCCGATCGCTCAACAGATGGAGGAAATGCCATGGCCACCCTGACACACCGGGGTATGCATCCGACGCGGCCTGTCAATATCACCCACGTCCCCGTGGAGCAGCCGATCGAGTGGCTGCGCCTCGGCTGGGATGACTTGTGCCACACGCCCGGCGCGAGCCTCGCCTACGGCCTCATCGTGTCGGCGTTCGGGGCGCTGATCCTGACCTTCTGGAGTCACCCGTACCTGATCGCCGCGAGCATCTCTGGCTTCCTGCTGGTCGCTTTCGGCTTCGCGACCTTCTTGGTGGGCATGGTGGTAGTCTTTCCGCTGCTCGGACACGCGACCTGGCATGCCTATCGCGACTTGGTGCAGTGAGGGCGTGCGAAGGGGCGGACGTGCTGCTTGATCAGGGCCGAGGGGAGCCTCTGTCGAGGCCGCTAGGCATGCTTCTGGCTGCAGCCCGTCCGCCGATGATTGGAGACATTTGCCTTGACGCCGCTGCCGCAAAAGATCGAGATCTCGAATGTGCCGCCTTACGTCGAGCCATGGAGCGTGGCTCGGATTCCGAAGTTTGTGGTCACGGTACTGGAACGCTGGCAGCGGAATCACGGCGATCTGCCATCGCAGTTCTACGCCGTCATGTGTCCGCAGGTCGAGGTCAACGCTGCCGGTGGATTGCCTTCCCGTGTCGTCGCATTGACCGATCCGCGCCTGCGGTGTCGTCACTTCACAGGCTGTCACAAGCCTTATTTTGTAGCCTTGTTCTGCGGGGCGGACGCCGATCAGCGATGCGCGGAAGCCCAACGCTGGCTCTCGTGGTCCGAGAGCTACCGGGTCACCATCGATGACGACGCCGTACGGCTGGCGTTCATAGACGCCACCGAGGAGGCACCCGCAGAAGAGACGCAGGGGCCGGCCCGCACACCCAGAACCCTGAAGGAACTGCTCGCGACCGGAGAGATCGTCAGCATCATGGAGTAGCGCGAGCGGAGTGGATGTCTGCAGACGGTCGACTGTCCACTGGCGCCGGCCGGCGATAGCCGGCGAACGTGTGCTGAACTGCCCTTTGCGGACGCTCAGCTAAGCGGTCTGAACGGCAGGAGCGACCCAGAGCCGACACCGATGCCTCGCGGGCCGGGGTTCCCAGTTGAGCGGGCAGCGGACACCCGCCGTGGCCATGAGGTACAGATACTGTCCCCAGAGCACGCTCGGGTCGGCCCACGCCCCCTTGTAGTGTGCTGCCGGCTTGTCGATTCGACCATCGGGGACATGCTGGCTTGCTGGTTTATCTGGACATCTGCTGCTTCAACCGGCCCTTCGACCAGCAGTCTCAAACGCTGGTGCGCTTGCAGACTGAGGCAAAACTGGCGGTGCAGCACGGCGTGCGGGAGGGACAACTGAGGCTCGCGTGGTCGGCGGTGCTGGACTTGGAGAATGCCGGCAATCCCGACGCGGAGCGGGCAGAGGCGATCACGCTCTGGCGCGATCTTGCGCGGGTCGATGTCCCTACGACCCCGGCGGTCGAAGCCATCGCCGAGGGCGTCGCCGAACGCGGCGTCAAGGCGATGGACGCCCTACATGTCGCGAGCGCCATCACAGCCGGAGCAACCTGGCTGTTGACCACGGATCTAAGGCTGATCCGCAGAATGCACGGCGATGATCGCATCGTCGTTGCCGATCCGATCGACTTCATCCGGTACTGGCAAGGAGATGACTATGAAAACCGAGTCTGAGCTGAAACTGGCCGGGGTCCGGGCGCTGATTGCCGCACTCGGCCCGGTGGATGCCGAACGCTTTATCGTAGCCTTGCATCGGGAGCCGTTCGATTACACCCGATGGAGAGGCGACCAATGGCAGGACGCGACCGTCGCCGCACTGGCGGAACAGGCGCGCGCGCTGCGGGCGCGCATGACGACACCGGACTGAGGCTCGTTCGGTGTCGGCTTCTGAAGGATGTGCTGGGCGCTAATCAGGGACCGCTAATCAGGAAAGCCGTGGTCTGTCCCGGAATTCCCTCCCGCAGCGAGCGCTTTGGGTCGATCCACCCCTGCATGCGCTCGACGAACTG
>NZ_JAIFKJ010000449.1 GCF_019695415.1 Thiohalocapsa sp. | reverse complement strand
CGCATCGGCAGCCGCAACTTCTTCATGGCTTACAGCCACGTCGGGCACGACTGCACCGTGGGTGACGACAACATTTTTGCCAACACGGCGACCCTCGCCGGACACGTCGAGCTGGACCACCATGTGTTCGTATCCGGGCAGGTGGCCGTGCACCAATTCTGCCGCATCGGTGCCTACGTGATGCTCGGTGGCGTGAGCGGCGTGCCCAAAGATGTGCCGCCGTTCGTCATTGCCAATGGTCAACGTGCGCGCATCGTCGGTCTGAACCTGGTGGGCCTGAAGCGCAACGGCTTCGATCAGGCGCGGCGCGCTCACATTAAGGCCGTTTACAAGCTTCTTTTTCGCTCGGGCCTGCGCCTGGCGGACGCCCTCGCGCGCGCCGAGCAGGAGCTGCCAGGCCAAGACACCGACACCATCGTCGCCTTTTGCCGCGGGTCGACGCGGGGACTCACCGGCTTCCACTGACGCGCAGGCCCACGCGCCAGCGCCAAGGCATGCCGAGTCCGTGCAAGTCGCCGCTGAATCCCGCCCGCTGTCGGCCGTGCAGGCAACGAATCCCAACATCCCCAAGGAGCCGTCCATGCCAGACGCAGAGCCCTATCGCATCGAAGTCAACGCGGTCAGCGACTACATCGCCGAGCAGTCGGACCCGCAGGACAACCGCTTCGTCTTCGCCTACACCATCACCATCCGCAATACTGGGAGCGTTCCTGCCAAGCTGCTGAACCGTCATTGGATCGTCACCGACGCCAACGGCAAGGTGCAAGAGGTGCGTGGCGCCGGCGTCGTCGGCGAGCAGCCGCACCTCAATCCGGGCGAGGCGTTTCGGTACACCAGCGGCACCCAGATCGCAACGCCTGTGGGCAGCATGCACGGCACCTACGACATGCTCGCCGACGACGGCACGCGCTTCGACGCTGAAATCCCCGCCTTCTCCCTAGGAGACCGCGGGCGTCTGCATTAAGGGGCTTAAAGAGCCGGCATCCTGCAGCCGCGTCCGGCTGCCGGTGCGGGATAAGGCTCTCGCCTAGGCCAGCGGCGAGGACTGTGGGCGAGGCTCGTTCACCCAAAGCATCTGGGCGCGCCTTCTACTCACCCTCAGCCCTCGGCCCTCGGCCCTCGGCCCCCCAATCCGCTTGGACAACCGAGCCGTTTTCAAGATAAGGCGCCGGGCTGCCACTCGCTTCACAACGCTTTGCTGGACCTGACATGGCCACCTATGCCATCGGCGACATCCAGGGCTGCTACGATGAGCTCAGGCGGCTGCTGGACCACATCGAATTCGACCCTGCCAACGACAAGCTTTGGTCCGTCGGCGACTTGGTGAACCGCGGCCCAGGGTCGCTGGCCGTGCTGCGCTGGTTCAAAGCGCTCGGTGACCAGGCCGTCGTGGTATTGGGTAACCATGACCTGCACCTGCTCGCACTCGCCGCAGGCAATCAGCGCCATGCCAAGAAGCACACCATGGACGACGTGCTCTCGGCGCCGGATCGCGACGAGCTGCTGCACTGGCTGCGCCACCGCCCGTTGCTGCACCACAGCGACCACAAGCGCTTTGCCATGATTCACGCCGGCCTGCCACCGCAATGGGACCTGGCCCAGGCCCGCGCCTGCGCGCAAGAGTTGGAGGTGGAGCTGCGCGGGCCCGGCTACGCCGATTTCCTGCAAGCCATGTACGGCGACCAGCCAGACCTCTGGTCCGAGGACCTGCACGGCCTGGACCGGCTGCGCTTTATTACCAACGCCCTGACGCGGCTGCGCTGGTGCACTGCCGAAGGCCGGCTGCTGCTGCAGGAGAAATCCCTGCCCGGCACTCAGCCGGACGGCGTGCTGCCCTGGTACAAGGTGCCAGGGCGTGCAAGCCGAGAGATGCGCATCCTCTTCGGCCACTGGTCCACCCTGGGCTATCTTGCCGAGCACAACGTTTGGGGGCTGGACACGGGGTGCGTCTGGGGCGGCAGCCTCACCGCCGTGCGGGTGCGGCGCAAGCGGCCCATCAAAGTCTTCGACTTGGACTGCATCGGCCATCAAACGCCGGGCTGACCGGCGCTCCTGCCCCAGCCCGACGGCCTAAGGAGATGCTGATTTATTGGGCATCCTGCCCAAAAATCAGACGGAGCCGG
>NZ_JAIFKJ010000172.1 GCF_019695415.1 Thiohalocapsa sp. | reverse complement strand
CTCGCGGGCGGCCGGGGGGTGTCTGGTGAGGGGTAGGTGGCTTGCGTATGTCGTGTTGGCGTGGCGGCCCCTCGGGCGCTGAAGTGTGGCTTGTTGGTAGGCAACCCGGACCGGGCCTTGAAGCCCATCTTGTTCGCCGAGGGTGTCATCTACGGCGGCCCCAAGCGCGACGGTCTCAAGATGCCCACCCAGGCGCTGATCGGCACCGGGGAGCGCGAGAGCGGGGTGCTCGCGCTCGGCGACGGCCGATTCCAGCCCGTGGACGTGGTGACGGGCATGCAGCGTGCGGGCGAGGCGGAGATCCTCTCCGGCCTGGAGCCCGGCGACGAAGTGGTCACCTCCGGGCAGTTCCTGATCGACTCCGAGTCCAACCTCCAGGCGAGCTTCATGCGGATGGCCGAGCCGGAGACGGAGCCCGAGGGCGAGGGCATGGGTGGAGGGCAGGCGCATGTGCACTGATCGTCTAGAAACCTGCGCAGTGCGTGGTGCGCGGTGCGGGGGCGCCCGTGCCGATCAGCGCGACGATCGCACTGCGCACCGCGCACCGCGCACCTCCCCGAGCGCCCGGATTGACGCGCCGGGCATCGAGGCCGCTGATCCAGATCGGCCGGGAGCGACACCATGAGCCACGTCATCCTCTGGTCCATCAAGAACCGCTTCCTGGTCCTCATCGCCGCCGTGCTGCTGACGGGCTGGGGCATCGTTGCGCTCAAGAACACGCCGCTGGATGCCATCCCGGACCTGTCGGACGTGCAGGTCATCATCAAGACCAGCTTTCCGGGGCAGTCGCCGCGGGTGGTAGAGGAGCAGGTCACCTACCCGATCACCACCACCATGCTGTCGGTGCCGGGCGCCAAGGCGGTGCGCGGCTACAGCTTCTTCGGCGACTCCTATGTCTACGTCATCTTCGAGGACGGCACGGACCTATACTGGGCCCGCTCGCGGGTGCTGGAGTACCTGAACCAGGCGGCCTCCGACCTGCCGGACGGCGTCCAGCCCAGGCTCGGCCCGGACGCCACCGGCGTCGGCTGGGTCTACAGCTATGCGCTGGTGGACCGCACCGGCCAGCACGACCTGGCGCAGCTCACCAGTCTGCAGAACTGGTTCCTGAAGTTCGAATTGCAGACCGTCCCCGGCGTGTCGGAGGTGGCCACCGTCGGCGGCATGGTGCGCCAGTACCAGATCGTCGCGGACCCGGAGAAGCTCCGCGGCTACGGCATCCCGCTGGAGCGGCTCATCAATGCGGTGCAGAACGCCAACCGGGAGGTGGGCGGCTCGGTGCTGGAGCTGGCGGAGGCGGAGTACATGGTCCGCACCCGGGGCTATCTCACGTCCATCGAGGACATCGAGCTGATCCCGGTGCACACCACCCCGGACGGCACCCCGGTGCTGCTGCGGGACGTGGCGCGGGTGCAGATCGGCCCGGAGATGCGCCGCGGCATCGCGGACCTGGACGGCGAGGGGGAGATCACCGGCGGCATCATCGTCATGCGCTCCGGCGAGAACGCGCTGGCCACCATTGATGCGGTCAAGCAGCGGATTGATGAGCTGCGCCCGAGCCTGCCGGACGGCGTGGAGATCGTCGAGACGTACGACCGCTCCCAGCTCATCCTGGACAGCGTCGACAATCTCAAGACCAAGCTCGTCGAGGAATTCATCGTCGTCGCGCTGGTGTGCGTGGCCTTCCTGTTCCACATCCGCTCGTCCCTGGTGGTGATCATCACCCTGCCGCTGGGCATCCTCATCGCCTTCATCGTTATGCAGGCGCAGGGCATCAACGCCAACATCATGTCCTTGGGCGGCATCGCCATTGCCATCGGTGCGATGGTGGACGCGGCCATCGTCATGATCGAGAACGCCCACAAGCACCTGGAGCGCTGGGAGGCCGAGCACGGCGAGCGCCCGCAGGGGGAGGCGCATTGGCGGGTCATCGGCGACGCGGCGGTGGAGGTCGGCCCAGCGCTGTTCTTCTCCTTGCTCATCATCACGCTCAGTTTCCTGCCCGTATTCACGCTGCAGGCCCAGGAGGGCCGGCTGTTCCGCCCGCTCGCCTTCACCAAGACCTACGCGATGGCCGCCGCGGCGGGCCTCGCCGTCACCTTGGTGCCGGTGCTCATGGGCTATC
>NZ_JAIFKJ010000235.1 GCF_019695415.1 Thiohalocapsa sp. | reverse complement strand
CCTTGCGCCCGCATGAGCCTCCCCGCAAAGGCGACCTCCAAGCATCGGTCGAGCACCCGACGACGGGATAGGCGATGGCCCGGCGGCCCGTACTATACACGTGGGTCATGCAGGCGCCGCAACGCCGCGCTTAAAGCGAGGCCACAAGGCTCGGGCTCTGCAGCGCCGGCCGTCAGCCTGTAAACTGAAGCGCTGACACTTCGGCCCGCTGCGGACCGGCGTGCGCGCCTGCCTCCAGCGCTCGCGCACCGCGCTCGGCCCAGCGCCATTCAACCCGTTCGCCGGCGCCCCGAAAAAGGCTCCGCCGGCAAGCGTCAGGCAGCCCATTTTGACCCCGCTTGAGCACAGCCCCGCCGCCGCAGGCGTTCTGGGGCAATGCAGCACGATTGAGCGCGAGCCGGCACATGCTGCGCACCCGCGCTTGCACACGCTGGTGTCCGAGCAGACGTTCTCACCGGCGTCGGCTCATGCTGGCGCGCAGGCCGCTGTGGCCACGCGCCCGCAGAGGTTTTGGGTGGTGGCCGTCGCCTTGTCGCTTGGCATTCACGTCGGCGTGCTGATGGCGGCGCGCTGGCTGCACTGGCCGCCGGTGACGAGGGACGCGGAGGCTGCGGTGCCGCTGACCGTCTTCAGTGTCGCGACCCTTGCGGACGGCTCAGATGCGCTCGATGCGGGTGGGATGCCGACCAAAGCAACAGCCGCTGCGCTGCAGCCGGCGGATCTCGCGGTGACGACGCCGGCACCGGTAACGAGCGAAAACCAGCACCAGACTGTGAATAAGGCCGCTTCGGAGCCCCAGGCCCTCCCGCGTGCTGAGGTGGAACAGGCCCTGCAGCCGCCCCCGACGCCCAGCGCAGACGCTCTCGCCGAGCAGTTGGCGGCGCCGCCCACACCGCCGCCGCTCTCGCGTGACTTGGCTGCGCCAACGCCTCCGCGTCAGGGGCCGCAGACCCCTCCAAGCAGCAGCCCCGCGCATTGGAGCAGCCCGCCGCAGGCGCCTCCCAAGCGACCGTCCGCGTTGGCGAAGCCCGCATCCGACACCGCTGCCGCCGCTAAGCCGGCGCGAGCCGCCAAATCAGCGCCCCCGAAGCCACGGCTGCGCGAGCCACTGCCCGTGCTGGCTGATCCGGCCGCCCTACCCGGGGCCGAGCTTTCGGGGCTCGCCGCGCTGGACGCCGAGATCGCTGCCGCCCGCCGGGCGCAGGCCGTTGTGGATGCCGCTGCCCGAGCCGAACCAGAGGGCCAGCATCAGCCACCTGAGCGCTCCGGGCTTGCGGCCCTGGACGCGGAGATCGCTGCGGCGCGCCGGCGCGCTGATCGGGAATCCACCGCGCCGCCGGCGTCCATTGTGCCGCAGTCGGCGGACGACACACGAGCGGGCCTGGCTGCTCTGGACGCTGAAATCGTCACCGGCCGCACCGCGGGGCGCAATGGTCGAGCGGACGGCGATGCCGGCTCACGGCGTGCCGCAGCAACACGGTCGAGCGCCGCGCGCAAAGGCAACCGCAGCAACGCGCCCACAGACGCCACTGCCCGCGGCAAGGCCGAGCGCCGCTATTTGGCCGCGCTCCAGCGGGCACTTGCGCGCGAGCGTTACTACCCACCCGCCGCGCGCCGCCGGGGGCTCGAAGGTACGACTAAAGTGCAGTTCACCATCGATGCCGGCGGCGCCTTCAGCGGCATCCGTGTGAGCGAAAGCGCGGGGGCCGCAAATCTGGATGATGCCGCGCAGCGCACGGTGCAACGGTTGGCCAGATTCGAGCCCATTCCAGCCGTCATTGGCCGCAACCGCTGGACGGTGCAGGTGCCCATTGTGTTCCGCATCAACTGACACACTGCAATGGCGCCTTGAACTGGCGTGGGGCACCGCGCAAGATGGCGGATGGCCCAGCGCAGCGGCATTGCCTGAGGCGGGGCGTTGACCCCACTTAACGCTCACCACGGGTGACCGCCAAAGGGCCGGTCAACGCAACACGAGGACAGCAGCATGGCCACCCCGGACCTCGCCCCCATCGAAGACCTGCAACGTGAGCTGAACGCGCATCCGGTCTACGCGGAAGTCACCGACCTCGCGGATCTGCGGGTGTTCATGTCCCATCACGTCTACGCCGTCTGGGACTTCATGTCGCTGATCAAGTATCTCCAGCACACAGTCGCCCCCACCAGCACACCCTGGATGCCCCCCGCGGATCCGGCGGTGGCCTACTTCATCAACCAGCTGGTGCTGGAAGAGGAGTCCGACGCCTTCTCCACGGACGCTGGCACCGAGTACAGCAGCCACTTCCAGCTCTATCTCAAGGCCATGGCGGAGATCGGCGCCGACGCCGATGCACCCCGGCGCTTTTTGGAGATCGTGCAGCGCGACGGCCTCGACGCCGCCCTGTACGCTGACACCACGCCCGTGCCGGCGCGCTACTTCACCGAGACCAGCTTCTGCTTCATCCGCGAGGACAAGCCACACGCCGCCGCCGCGGCGCTGGCGGTAGGCCGTGAGCGCATCATTCCCGACATGTTCCGGCGCCTGCTCGCAAGTGCTGGTGTCGGCGCCGACCAAGCCCCCACCTTCCACCGATACTTGACCCGTCACGTGCACCTGGACGAGGACTTTCACGGGCCATTGTCCCTGCGGCTGCTGGATACCCTCTGCGGCGACGACCCGAAGCGCCTGGAAGAGGCCGCCACCGCCGCCGAGGAGGCCGTTTGTGCGCGCATTCGGCTCTGGGACGGGGTGCTGGACGCCGTGCGTGCAGCGCGCGGCTGAGCATCAAGCGCATGACGGCGCATACCGCCCGCTGGTGGCCGGCATCGCGCGCTCTTGGAAAAGAGCTAGATTCCCGCCCTCGCAACCCCGTGCAGTGCGAGGCTATCATCCCTGGGCGCCCAGCAAAGCGCCCGCCACACCTACAGCAGGAGGTATCGCGATGTCTCTCAGCGTACCGGTAGACGGCGAGGGGTTTCTCGTCAACCGCGACGACTGGACAGAAGAACTGGCACAGGAGCTCGCCCAAGAGGACGAGTTCGAGATGACCGAGCAGGTGATGGATTTCATCCGCGAGGCCCGCGCCATGTACGACAATGACGGCGTGGTGCCGCCCATCCGCATCTTCGCCAAGAAGCAGGGCGTCAGCACCAAAGAGCTGTACGGCATCTTCAAGAAGGGTCCGATGAAGCTCATCTGCAAATGGGGCGGTCTGCCCAAACCCACAGGCTGCGTCTGAGCGACTGCCCGCCGAGGGCTCCATCAGGTTTCTGGGCGCGCCGCGGGTCACGCATGAACCCCGGCGACTACACTGCGATCACAAGACGAATCGACGAGGAAACAACCAATGGCAACGGTTTTGAAAACCAAGGGCGACCCACTGTGGAAGCGCGCCGAGGACCCCGGCTACCGGGTGGGCTGGCGGAGCAAAGCCAAGTTCGAAAAGGGCCACCTCGACGGCGAGATGAGCTATGGCGAGGCTGAGGCCAAGGCCCGCGAGCTGGCCGCCAAGGAGCCGGACAAGACCTTCTACCCCGAGCTCATCATCACCGAGGAGTAAGGGCGCGGCGCAATCAGCAGCCGACGCCGGAGACGCTGCGGCCGGCGGCTGATGGGCGCTGGCTCGGCGCGGGGTCTGCCACCTGCTCCGGCGGGCTCAGCATGCCTGCGGCGTTATAGCAGCAGCCATCGGCGAGGGCGATGAGATCGCCTTCGCCGAGAGGTTGCCAGAGCTCGTCGGTCAGCGGTGCACTGGCAACCAGGGCCACGTCCTGCCGTACACTCTGAAGCTCCACGCCGCTGTCGGCGAGCTCCGGCGCCGAGCGCCAGCAGCAACGCTGCAGCAGATAGAGCCCGGGCGGGCGGATGCGCCCGTCCAACTGCGTGCGCCGGTCGGCATGCACGAAGAGGGCGTCCCCGTCCGCGTAGAGGAAGTTGGCCGTCCCGAGCCGCCGCAAGTCCGCGGCATGCGCACCGATGACGGCAAGCCGATCGGCAAGCGCAGGCACGGCGTCACCTGCATCTCGCCACAGTGGCGCGAGCCGTGTCAGCAGGTCGCAGAATACCCGCTCGGAGTCCGTCTCGCCCACGGGGCGGAAAGGTGCCTGAGGATCGTCCGCCGTGTTCAGGAGCGCGGGCAGATCGCCATTGTGGGCAAAAACGTGCATGCGTCCGCCGAGCTCGCGCAGAAACGGCTGGGTGTTGCGCAGCGAGCGGTTACCGAAGGTGGCGAGCCGAATGTGGGAGAGCGCCATGCGCGTGCGTAGCCCTTGGTGCCCCATGAACTGCATCAAGGGACTCTCGCTCGCCGGTCGCGGCTCACGTAGGAGCAGGCAGTCCGGACCTTCGTAGAAGGCGATGCCCCAACCGTCGCGGTGCGGGCCCTCGGCGCCGCCTCGCCGCGCCAAGCGCTCCAGCGAGAAGCTCAACGTTGCCGGCATACGGCTGGACATGGCAAAGAGCTCACACATGGGCTGTCGGGACGCGCTTTAAACCTAAAAAGAGTCGTTGAACGGTCGTCAGGGTGCGTCCCGCCCGCTAGATGGGGTGAGGGTGACTGGCAAGGCACAACGACGAGGAATAGCCGTTCTATTCCAGGGAGTTTTAACACCGCCAGGCGCCATGCGGGGCGCGCCATGGCGGCCGTAGCGGCGCTCACCCGGTGGGTGACATGCAGCCAGTGTGGCAATCGCAACCGGTACAGCCATTTGCATACGCTCTGAAGCGGTCAACTGTTCTTTTTCGGGTAATCTGCCCGATTCTGCGCCATCGTCGGCGCATGGACAAACCCGAAAGCATCGGCGCCCGCCTGAGCCGCCGCAAGACGTGACCGCAACTTGCTCCGGGCATCGGGCGGCGCCCCACAGCGAGCCCCCGGCGAAGCGCCGTCACCCCATGGTTACATCGTCCATTGGCGGCGGTGTTCATCGCCGCCGGGGGCAGTCGAGGCGAGCCTGAAGCTCCCTGGCGAGACCCTCGCCGCCCTGGGCATCGCCGAGGACGAGACTGAGGACGTACTCACCGACGTTCACGGCAAAGACTATGCGTTGGTGCGCTCGGCGCTGGATGTGACCCCGCCGGGATCGATGCAACGGCCGGGTCATGGCGCCCAGCCCCGCGGGGACGGCAGGGCCTGGGGAGATGCTGATTTATTGGGCTCGTGTCGGCCTGGCCCTGGATCTCACCGACTGTGGCCGCGGCGACGGAGACGTGTCGGGCCTCGACCCCATCGCTGTCAGAAGCGCACGTCGAAGGTCGCGCCGGCAAAGGGCGCATCCTCCACATCGCTGCGGTTCAACAGGTCGCCTTGGGCGTCTTCCAGGCGCATGGAGCCGTTCAACTCCACGCCGACGACGCCCCGAAGACGCCCGATGCGACCAAGCTTGCGCGTGACGGCGATGTAGATGGGGGTGGACGTGGCCTGGCCGATGCCGCCCGGTGCCACGCCATGGTCGTCCAATCGGAAACGGTCTTTCTCGTAGCGCCCGCCGAGGCTGACGGACCAATCGGCGGTGGCGGCCCAGTCGAAGGCGACGCCGGGTCCACGGGAGGCACCGAAACCGCGCCCCGTGCGGAGCTTGAGCCGATCCGTAATCTGCCAGTCCACAGCGAGGACGGGAAAGAAGTCCGTGTCGTCCTCCAGCTCCGAGAAGACGCCGACGCCGGGGCCGATGCTGAGCCGGTCATTGACTTTGTAGCTCGCGGCGGTGATGAGGCCGGCGATCTGCCCGTCGCTCAAGGAGGCGCCGGCCTCGGCATCCCAACGCAGCGTCGGGATGGCAAACACGCTCCAGCGGTCCGTCGGCTCCCAGAACAGCGAGCCGCTCACACGCACGTCCTGCACATCGCCCCAGGGCCGCAGGCCGGTGAAGTCGCCGTCGCCCGAGAACCGATAACGCTGCTCCCCGAATCCGGCCGCGAGCCCGAGTCGCAGATTGTCGGAGACGGCACGCCGCCCGCTCAGACGCACCGACCAGGCATCGACGCCGACGTCGCCGCCGCTGTCGAGCCCAGCGTCGGCCCCGAATGCCAAACCGGTCTCCAATTGCAGACCCAATCCGCGGCCCGGCGGCTGCGCATGGGCGCCGGCGGCAGCGAACAGGGCCGCGCAAAGCAGTGAAAGACCGAGAGGACGAATGCACATGACAGCCAAGCCAACACAACCAGACGATGATCGCGGAAATGACACACGACGAGGTGTGCCCAGCATGCCCTACCGCCCCCAGGCAGCGGAAAAGCAACAGCCGTCGTAATTATGGACCATACGGATCCCAAGTGGTGGCAATCGTCAAAAAAGTTCCGACACGCGGGCGGCCAGCAG
>NZ_JAIFKJ010000500.1 GCF_019695415.1 Thiohalocapsa sp. | reverse complement strand
GTAGGGTCAGATGTGGAAAAGAGCAAGGGCCGGGGCTGACCGACCTGCACCACACGGAACGGGTGCAGCCGCTTGACCCGACGGTCGCCCATCCCGGCGACAACATCGCGGATTTGCTCTGGTTCCCCACCGGCGGCGGCAAGACGGAAGCCTACCTGGGGCTGGCGGCCTACACGATGGCGATCCGCCGCGTGCAGGGCACCATCGCCGGACGCAACGGGCACGCGGGTGTGGCGGTGCTGATGCGCTACACGTTGCGCCTGCTCACGCTACAACAGTTCCAACGGGCCGCTGCGTTGCTGTGCGCCTGCGAGGTCATCCGCCGCGACGACCCCGCCCGCTGGGGCAGCGAACCCTTCCGCATCGGGCTGTGGGTGGGGCAGAACTCCACGCCCAACCGCGTCAAGGATGCCGAGGAAGCCGTCAAGCAACTGAAGAAGAGCGGCTACGCGGGCGCGGGGAAGGGGTCGCCGCACCAGTTGACCACCTGCCCCTGGTGTGGCAGCGCCATCACGCCCGACCAGATTGTGCCGGAGCCTGCCGAGCGCGGACGGGCGCGGGTGATTACCTACTGCGGCGACCCGCTGGGGCGCTGCCCCTTCAGCCACAAGCAGGCACCGGGCGAGGGCGTGCCCGTGATGGTGGTGGACGAGGAAATCTACCGCCGCCTGCCCAGTCTGCTGATTGCCACCGTCGATAAGTTCGCCCAGATGCCCTGGAACGGACGGATTGCCGCGCTGTTCGGGCAGGTGGACGGCTATTGTGAGCGCCACGGCTACCACACGCCCGACACCGACGACCGCAGCAACCACCAGGCCCATAAACGCGCCGGATTGCCCGCCTCGCGCTTTCTGGAGGTGGCCCCGCTGCGCCCGCCCGACCTGATCATCCAGGACGAGCTGCACCTGATCAGCGGGCCGCTCGGCACCCTGGTGGGATTGTACGAAACCGCAGTGGACACGCTGGCAACCTGGGAGGTGGATGGCAAGCGCGTGCGCCCCAAAGTCATCGCCTCGACGGCGACGATTCGGCGGGCCAGCGAACAGGTACATAACCTGTTTGCGCGCCAGGTACACATCTTCCCGCCGCAGGGGTTGGATGCAGAGGACACCTTCTTTGCCCGCCAGCAGCCCATCAGCGAGCGCTATCCGGGGCGACGCTACCTGGGCATCTGCACCCCCGGCATTCGCCACAAGACCGCCCTGATCCAGACAGCTATTGCACTACTTGCCGCCGCGCAGAGCCTCTACGAGCAGGAGGAGACGGCAGCAGACCCCTGGATGACGCTGGTCGGCTACTTCAACTCGCTGCGTGAACTGGCGGCGATGCGCCGGGCGGTGGATGATGCCGTCAACACACGCCTGAAGAGGATGGATCGGCGCGGATTGGTGAAGCGCTTCCTCGACCCGCACAGCGTGCAGGAATTGACCTCGCGCCTGGGTGCGTCCGACATCCCGAAGATGCTGGATCGGCTGGAAATCCCCTTTGATCCCGCAGCGAAAGCCGCAGCACAGGCGGCCAGGAAGCAGAAGAGAGCGGAGAAGGAGAGCGCGTCACGCTTTCCGGTGGATGTGCTGCTGGCGACCAACATGATCTCGGTGGGCGTAGACGTGAGCCGCCTGGGGCTGATGCTCGTGGGCGGGCAACCCAAAGCGACCGCCGAATACATCCAGGCCACCAGCCGCGTCGGGCGGCAGCATCCGGGACTGGTCTGCACGGTCTACAACTGGGCGCGCCCGCGTGATTTGAGCCACTACGAGCGGTTCCGCCACTACCACGCGACCTTCTCCCACCACGTTGAGGCGCTCTCGGTCACACCCTTCTCGCCCCGTGCGCTGGATCGCGGGCTGAGTGCGCTGCTGGCGTCGCTCATTCGGCTGCGCGAACCGGCCTTCAATCCCAACGATGGGGCCGGAGAAGTGACCGCTAAGCATCCCATCGTGAAGGCCACCCTGGACCAAATCGCCGCCCGTGCGGAGCATTTCACCACCCCGCCGAGCCCCACGCTGGTGCGCCAGGCCCCCGCGCAACGAAGGGCACCCGGGCAGAACAAATGCCCGCCACCGCCCGCCCTCTTTACCCACCGACCGCTGCCGACAGCCCACGTAGGGATGTCCCCGGGGGCGCACC
>NZ_JAIFKJ010000158.1 GCF_019695415.1 Thiohalocapsa sp. | reverse complement strand
GAGTAGAGCTGTATGGGCGGCGCGGGCGTCCCCCTGGGGCCGTGATTCGCTGCCGTCGGGCGCCATCAGCCCAGACGTGTCCCGCCAGCCGGGCTCTGCCTCGATAGCATCGCTCGCCTGCTGCCAACGACCGGTCTGCGCGAGGGGATAGCTCGTATGCAATCGGGGCTCGGCCGGGTCGAAGCGGAGGCCGTCTGCGGCATGCGCGAGCGCTGCCCAAAGCAGCGCGAGGTAGTCCCGCGCCTGCGCACCCAGCAGAGCCACGGCGACGGGCGTGATGGCATCGATATCCTTCAGCAACGCCGCTGCGTCCGCCTGGCAGGGCTTGGCGCTGGGCACATGGGACGTACGCTCAAAGTAGTCGATGAGGCGTCGCCAATCGCGGACCCGCGCATGCTCTGGATCGCGCCGCTGGAGCTTGTCCGCGGCCTCGCGCGCAGCTGAGAACCGCCGCGCCAGCACCGCCTCCCGCAGCGCCTGCTCCAACACGACGCTGGCGCTGTCATAAAAGAGATCCAGCTGCCGGCGCGCCGGCGGTGGCGCATGCAGGGTAGCGAGCGCGCGTTGGAGCTCGCGGCTCGGGCCGGGGTCGAGCGGCACCGGATCGTCACCCCAGCGCCGATATTCGACCGGTCCGGCGATCAAGCCCGCTGCGCGCGCCTGCTCCGTCGCCTGCCGCAGCAGCGCCAGGGTATCCGCAAGCGGCAGTCGCAGCGCATCCTGCAAGCTCGCCCTTTGCCCCAGCCGCCAAGCTTCGTAGTCCGGGTAGGCGAGCACGCCGAAGGCGAGCAGCAGCTCAATCGGCTCAAGACGCTGTTGTTCCAGGATCAATCGCTCGACGAGTCCGACGAGCTTGTGAGGGTCGAGGCGGTTCGGATCGGTCGGCATCAATACCTCCCGCATGCTGACCCCAGGCTAGCACACCTGGCGGGTCATTCGGGACCTGGCGACCGACGTGTCGACAGCCGCATCCGCCGCGATCTGGTCTAGCTCGGGGCTCAGGCAATGGTCACCGCGTCGGACAGATAGACGTCCTGCACGGCGTTCAACAGCGCAATGCCGTCCTCCATCGGCTTCTGGAAGGCCTTGCGGCCGGTGATCAGGCCCATGCCGCCCGCGCGTTTGTTGATGACCGCGGTGCGGATCACCTGGTGCAGGTCGTCTCGGCCGGACGGCCCGCCGGAGTTGATCATGCCCACCCGGCCCAGGTAGCAGTTGGCGACCTGGTAGCGGACCCGGTCGATGGGATGCTCGCCGGTGAGCACCTCGTACATGCGCGGATGGGTCTTGCCGAAGCCGATGGCCTTGAATCCGCCATCCGTAGTCGCCTGCTTCTGCTTGATGATGTCGGCCTCGATGGTGACCCCGAGGTGGTTGGCTTGGCCGGTCAAGTCCGCGGCGGTGTGATAGTCCTCACCGCCCTGCTTGAAGGCGCTGTTGCGCAGATAGGCCCAGAGCACCGTGGCCATACCGAGCTCGTGCGCGCGTTGGAATGCCTCGCTGACTTCGCCAATCTGACGCCGCGACTCCTCTGACCCGAAGTACACGGTCGCGCCCACCGCCACAGCGCCCAGGTCGAACGCCTGCTCGACATCGGCGAACAGGGTTTGGTCGTAGCTGTTCGGGTAGGTGAGCAGCTCGTTGTGGTTCAGCTTGACGATGAAGGGAATCTTGTGGGCATAGCGGCGGGCGATGGAGCCCAGCACGCCGAGGGTCGACGCGACACCGTTGCAGCCGCCCTCCATGGCCAGGCGAACGATGTTCTCCGGGTCGAAATAGAGCGGATTGGGCGCAAAGGACGCGCCCGCGGAGTGCTCGACGCCCTGGTCCACAGGCAGGATCGACAGATAGCCCGTACCCGCCAGCCGGCCATGCCCGAACAGCGCTTGAAGACTGCGCAGGACGCCGGGCTTGCGGTCGCTCCCGATCAGGACGCGATCCACGAAGTCCGGACCCGGCAGGTGCAAAAGATTCTGATCGATACCTTGGCACCGATGGCTCAACAGGGTTTCGGCCTCGTCGCCGAGGATCTCCGGAATGTCGATCATGATGGGGCTCCTGTCATCGTCTGAGGTGCGCACGCGAGCGAGCTTTCCACCCGAGGGCTAGGATTCATCGCTAAGGCTCCTAG
>NZ_JAIFKJ010000293.1 GCF_019695415.1 Thiohalocapsa sp. | reverse complement strand
ATGCGCGGCGTGGGATCGATGCCGACCACCAGTGCTGCCCCCGCCCCGGGCACCCGGTAACCGTAGTAGCCGTTGCCTCACCCCACGTCCCGCACCAGGCGGCCGGCCAACGGCGCGATGGCCCCTGCGAGCCTGGCCCATTTCCAGTCCGAGCGCCATTCGGCATCGATCCGCACGCCGTGCAGACAGAAGGGACCCTTGCGCCATGGGTGCAACGCCTCGAGGCCGGCGCGGAGCGCTTGCCGCGTCGCCGCGTCGAGGGCTGCCTGGGGCGCCGCTGACACACAGGGGCCATCGAGCCGGACCGCGCCGGACTCGATGGCCGGCAGCCCGGCCAGCGCCGTGAGCCAGTCCGGCAAATCGCCGTGTCGCTCCGGGTCCAGGCGCTCGGTGGCGAGTTGGCGCAGGTGCGGCGCCCACTTACCAGCAGGCGTAAACGCGAGCCTTGCCCAGAACGGCTCGAAGCGCCTGGCGATCACCGAACTGCACCCAGCCATGGCGGGATCAGCTGCGGGCACGGGGCTGGGCTTAGCCCCGCGCCAGCCAGCCGACGAAGTTGAAGCACTGGAACCAGCGCTCCACGCGCCGAAAGCCCGCCCGGCGCAGACGCTGCTCGTGGGTCTCGATGTCGTCCGGCACCAACACCGCCTCCAGCGACGCACGCTTGCGGGCGATCTCCAGCGCGCTGTAGCCCTGAGCGCGCTTGAAGTCCTGATGCAGACCGTCCAGCAGCGCCTCCGCCTCCGCATCGGGGAACAGCACCTTCTCCACCAGGATCAGCCCGCCCCCTGGCACCAGCCCCTGCCGCAGCCGGCGCAGCAGCGCAAGCCGCTCCTGCGGTGGGATGAACTGGAGCGTCAGGTTCAACACTACGAGCCCGGCGTTGGTGACCGACAGATCCATGATCTCGGCACACACCGGCGTCACCCGCCCCGCCGCCACCGACTCCGCGAGCCGCTGCCGCAGACCGTCCAGCATGGCCGGCGCGTTGTCCACGGCGACGATGCGCGCCTGCGGCAGCCTAGCCAGCAGCGCCGCGGAGGTGGCGCCGAGGGAGCAGCCGAGGTCGTAGATGGGCTGGCCGGGCACCGCAACCCGCGCCGCCACCAGCCCGAGCAGGCGCAGCAGCTCCGGCCAGCCCGGCACGGAGCGGCGCAGCATGTCCGGGAAGACCCGCGCCACCTGGGCGTCGAATACAAAGTCGCTCGGAGGCGCTGCCGCTGCGAAGAGATTGTCGGTTGGCTCGGTAATGTCGCTCATGGTCGCGCGCGCCTGCATCAGGCGGGACAGGGCGCCCCGGAGTCGTGGCCGCGCGCGGACACCAAAAGCGTCACGCATGCGTTAGCGGGCATTGGTACGATACCCCGTTACTAGAGCGAACCTCCAGACCACGCGGGAGAGCCCAGCGCCATGAACGATTCAACCAGCAACGCCGTGCTCGACGAGGACACCGACATTTCCGCAGTGGATACCGAGGAGGTCGCCCCGCCGGAGCCGCCGGACCTGGACGACCCCGCGCTCTATCTGAACCGCGAGCTCACCTGGCTCGCCTTCAACCAGCGCGTGCAGCACGAGGCCGCCGACCCGCGCACGCCACTCTTGGAGCGGGTCAAGTTCCTGGCCATCGTCAACAACAACATCGACGAATTCTTCATGAAGCGCATCGGCGGGCTCAAGCAGCAGATCGCCGCCGGTGTGCACACGCCGACAGTGGACGGGCGCACCCCCGGCCAGCAGGTGGAGGAATGCCGTGCCGTGCTCGCCGAGATGCAGGCGGAGCAGGAGCGTATCTTCCAGGCACTGCTGACCGCGCTGGAAGCTCACGACATTCGGCTGGTCACCATCGACGCCCTGCCCAAAGATGCCCGTGAGCGCCTGCGCGAGCAATTCCGCACGGACATCTTCCCGATGATTACGCCGCTGGCAATGGACCCGGCGCATCCCTTCCCGTTCATCTCCAATCTGGCCCTGAACCTGTTGGTGACGCTGCGCTATCCAGGCGGCGGCGAGACATAACTGGCCCCCATCAAGGTGCCCGTGAGCAAGGACATCAGAACAGGGCTCATTCGATTGCACGGCGTCACAACCTACGTAACACTGGAGACCCCCATCGCCCAAAACCCCGCAAGCTCCTCCCGTGG
>NZ_JAIFKJ010000346.1 GCF_019695415.1 Thiohalocapsa sp. | reverse complement strand
CGCTGTGGGCCGCGCGTCCGGGGTGCAGGGGTGGCCCGGTGTGTTGTTCTGGCCGGGTGTCGGCTTGGCCGGCCCCTTGGGCGGGCGCGCGTTCGGTGCGGGGCGCTGGCCCCGGACCGGCGGGCCGCGGCGGGGCCGCAGGCCGCGATAGCAGCCGAGATCCATCAGCCGCTTGACGTTCATCGCCACGTCGCGGCGCAGATCGCCTTCGACCGTGTAGTCGCGGTCGATGATCTCGCGGATCGTGATGATCTCCGCATCCGCCAGCTCGTTCACGCGCCGTTCGGGCGGCACATTGGCCTTCTCGCAGATTTCCTTCGCGAAATACGGGCCAATGCCGTGGATGTAACGCAGCGCGACATCGACGCGCTTGTTGGTCGGGATGTTGACGCCGGCAATACGAGCCACGTTGCGCTCTCCTTAATCGCAAATCAGGCCCAGTGGGCCCCAAGTCTTCCTGTTTGTTCTGAGCAGAGACGAAATGCCGCCTGTCCGGGCCTGACGCGTCGCGCGCCCCGCAGGGCGTCGTGCGCAACGGCAACTGTCAATTCCTCGCGCGAGGTATCTACCGGAAAGACGAAGGCCCCGTCAAGTCACGGAGCCGATGACACTCAGGGATGTACGCAAAATGCGTGCCGATCTCAAGCCATCGCCTGTTCCAGCGCTTTCGTCACCTCCTCGATGGGTTGTTCGCCGTCAATGACGCGAACCTTGTCCTGCTTCCTGTAGTAGTCAATCAGCGGCTTGGTCTGCTCGTGATAGACATCGAGCCGGTTCCGCACCGTGTCCGGGTTGTCGTCCGGCCGGCGAATGAACTCGGTGCTGCCGCACTTGTCGCAAACCCCATCGGTCTCCGGCTGCTTGAACTTGTCGTGATAGCCCTCGCCGCAGTTGGCGCAGGTGTAGCGGCCGGCGATGCGCTCGACCAGCATGTCGTCGCTGACCTCGACCACCAGCACCCGATCGATGTTCCGGTCCCGTTTGTCCAGCATCTGATCGAGCACCTCGGCCTGATGGACGTTGCGCGGGAAGCCGTCGAGGATGAAGCCCTTGTCGCCCAGCTTCTCGATCTGGTCGGTGACGATCTCGACCACGAGGTCATCTGGCACCAGTTCGCCGGCCTCCATGAAGGACTTCGCCTTCTGGCCGATCTCCGTGCCCTCGCTCACCGCGGCGCGCAGCATGTCGCCAGAGGAGAGCTGCTTCATGTCGTGGCGCTCTTCGAGGATCTTGGCCTGCGTACCCTTCCCCGAGCCCGGCGGTCCGATCAGGATGATGTTCATCGCGTTCGCCTCGCTCCCCTCAGCTTGGACTTCTTGATGAGCCCTTCATACTGGTGCGCCAACAGATGGCTCTGCACCTGGGCGACCGTGTCCATGGTCACGCTGACCACAATCAGCAGCGATGTGCCGCCGAAGTAGAATGGCACAGCGAGTTCGGAGATCAGCAGTTCGGGCAGCAGGCACACAAGCGCCAGATAGCCCGCGCCGACCACGGTGATCCGCGTGAGCACATAGTCGATGTATTCCGCCGTGCGCTCGCCCGGCCGGATGCCGGGGATGAAGCCGCCATACTTCTTGAGGTTGTCCGCCGTCTCCTGCGGGTTGAACACCAGCGCGGTGTAGAAGAAGGCGAAGAACACGATGCCGCCGATATACAGCAGCAGATAGAGCGGCTGGCCACGGCCCAGCAGCGCCGTGATCTCGTTGAGCCAGTCCGGACCCTGCCCGGCCGAGAAATTCGCCAAGGTGATCGGCAGCAGCAGCAGCGAGGAGGCGAAAATCGGCGGGACGACGCCGGCGGTGTTCAGCCTCCGCGGCAGATGCGCGCCTTCGCCCTCGAACATCCGGTTGCCGAACTGGCGCTTGGGATACTGGAGCCGCAGCCGGCGCTGCGCGCGCTCCATGAAGACGACGCCCGCGATAACGGCGATCGCGCCGATCAGCACCGCAATGATGATCGGCGCGGCAAGCTGCCCGGTCCGACCGAGTTCGAAGAACTGCGCCATGGCCGAGGGCAGCTCGGCGCAGATGCCGAGATAGAGACACAGCGGGATTCCATGTCCGACACCCGCACGGGGGATCTGCAGCCCCAGCCAATACAGGACACAGGGGCCCCGGACCGCGGGGATCGAGGGGGGGG
>NZ_JAIFKJ010000050.1 GCF_019695415.1 Thiohalocapsa sp. | reverse complement strand
CTCTCGACGCTCTACAGCTGGCAGGCTCGGTTCAAGGCCGAGGGGTTGCTCGGGGAGGAGTCAGCGCGGACGTTCGTGCGCGTCGAGCCATCGGCACCGGTGCCGACGCCTGGCCCGGGGACCGGCGCGCACCGGCTCGCGTTCCCCAATGGCCTGGTGCTCGAATGGCAGGGTGCGGCGGACCTACGCCTGATCGGAGAGTTGCTGCGCTTGGAGGGCAGCCCGCCATGATGCGCCCTGCGGCGGACCTGCCGCGGGTGTATCTGTGCCGCGCGCCGGTGGACTTTCGCAAGGGCATGCGCTCGCTGGCGGTGCTGGTGGAGCAGGCGCTGGGTCATGACCCATTCGCCAAGACGCTCTACGTGTTCACCAACCGCCGACGCGATGCGGTGAAGTGTTTGTACTGGGAGCGCAACGGCTTCTGTCTGTGGCACAAGCGCCTGGAGCAGGCGCGCTTCAAGTGGCCGCGGCATCTCGACGGGGCAGTGATCGCGCTCGACGGGCAGCAGCTCAACTGGCTGCTCGACGGCTACGATCTGCGCGCACTGACCCCGCACAAGGCGCTGTTCTACAAGACGGTTCTATAGCAGGATCAACAGCTTAAGCTGTCTCTCACGGGGCTTTTCGGGTAGGCTTTCCGTATGCCTGCCCGCGCCCTGAACGCCGCCGATCTGCCCGACGATGTCGATGCGCTGAAGGCGCTGGTGTGCCGGCAGATCGAGCGCGAGCAGCATCTGGAGCACGAGCTGGCGCTGGTGCGCGAGAAGCTGAACCTAGCCCTGGCCAAGCGCTTCGGGCGCTCCAGCGAACAGGTGCCCGCCGCTCAGCTGGGGCTGTTCAACGAGGCCGAGCAACTCGCCGAGTCCGCGGACGCCGACACGGCACCGACGGACGATACGGCAACCGAGATCGCCGTCCCCGCCCACACCCGTCGCCGCGGTGGCCGCAAGCCGCTGCCGGAGTCCCTGCCGCGGGTGCGCATCGAGCACGACCTGCCGGAGGCGGAGAAAACCTGCACCTGCGGCTGCCAGCTCACGCGCATCGGCGAGGACATCAGCGAGCAGCTCGACGTCATCCCCGCACAGGTGCGCGTGCTGCAACATGTGCGCGGCAAGTACGCCTGCAAGGCATGCGAGGACACCATCGCCACCGCGCCGCTGCCGGCGCAGCCGATTCCAAAAAGCAACGCCTCCCCCGGGCTACTGGCGCACATCGCCATTGCCAAGTATTGCGATGCGCTGCCATTGGCGCGCCAGGAGCAGATCTTGGCGCGCGCCGGCATCGACCTGCCGCGCGCCACCACCGCACGCTGGATGATCCAGCTCGCCGAGCTGATCACGCCCCTCATCGAGCGGCTCAGTGCGTGCTTGCTGGCCTACGACATCCTGCAGATGGACGAGACCCGCATCCAGGTCAACAAGGAAGCGGATCGAGACCCTGCCAGCCAGTCGTATCTCTGGGTGCAACGCGGCGGGCCGCCTGGCGAGCCCGTCGTCCTGTTCCATTACGAGCCCTCGCGCGGACAACAGGCCGCAGCGGATCTGCTCGAAGGCTACCGCGGCTGGCTGCAGGCCGACGGCTATGAGGTCTATGGCACCATCGCCGCGCAACGCCCCGAGATCCGTCTCATCGGCTGTCTTGCCCATGCGCGCCGAAAGTTCCACGAGGCGCACATCGCCCAGGGCAAAAAGCGCAAGGCCGGGAAAGCGAAGCAGGCCCTGGACTTCATCGGCCAGCTCTACGGCATCGAGAAGCGCCTCAGGGACAAGACGCCCGAGCAGCGCCACGCCGAGCGAGCCCGCAAGGCCAAGCCCATCTGGGAGCAGTTCCGCCTCTGGCTCGATCAGGCCCTGCCCGAGGTGCCGCCCTCCACACTCACCGGCAAGGCGCTCGCCTACCTGCACAACCAGTGGCCGAAGCTCATCGGCTACCTCGACGACGGCCGCCTGGAGATCGACAACAACGCCTGCGAGCGCGCCATCCGTCCCTTCGTCATCGGCCGGCGCAACTGGCTGTTCGCCGACACCCCCGCCGGCGCCACCGCCTCGGCGCGACTCTACGCGCTGATCGAGACCGCCAAGGCCAACGGCCACGAACCCTACCGCTACCTGCGCCACCTGTTCACCGAACTGCCCAAGGCCACAACC
>NZ_JAIFKJ010000051.1 GCF_019695415.1 Thiohalocapsa sp. | reverse complement strand
GGCGGAAGAACGGCGGGGGGGGGCAGGGGGGCAGGACAACGGGGGGTGTGGCGGGGCGAAACTGAGCATGGCCCGGGGGCGAGCAGCGCTGTGGGAACAGGAGAGGCGCCCGGAGGGGTTGCTGTTCCAGGATGCGGAATTGAAGGCAGCGGAGCGATGGGCACGCGATCACGCCAGTGAGGTGGGCGCTATTGAGCGCGATTACCTGGTAGCGGCTCGCAGCAAGCAGCGTGGACGTCAGCGGTTTCGGTGGCTTGCAAATATGGCACTGGTGCTGGCATCGGTAGCGCTGGTGCTGCTGTTCTGGGCATTGGAGACGAGGCAACAGGCCGAACAGGAGGCTACCCGTGCCGACAACGCCCGCGCCACCGCGGTGGCTGAAGCAGACCGCGCCCGTGCTGCCGAAGCTAACCAGGCCGATCTCCACAACCGGCATGGGGATACACACTATAAGCAGGAAGACTACGATGCCGCCATTGCTGAATACAATGAAGCGATTAACCTGTAACCGTTCAGGGGGGGCTCAGCGGCTTGACATCTGCCCCTTTTGTCGTATGATTCGCACTATGTACGACAAGCCGCCATTACCCGAGATTACCCAGGAAGACTGGGACGCCACGCCACCCGCTATCCGCGCGGTGGTGGTAGCTCTGCTGGCACGCATCGCCGACCTCGAAGCCCGCCTCAACCAGCACTCCGGCAACTCCTCGAAACCGCCTTCCTCCGACCCACCCGACGCGCCGTCAAAGCCACCCCGCACCCCGCGTGGCAAACCGCGCACCCGCGGCGGGCAACCCGGCCACGAAGGCCAGAGCCGCGACCTCGTGCCGCCCGAGCAGGTCAATGAGATTGTTGCGCATCACCCGACCGAGTGCCCCCACTGCCAGGCTGCCCTGCCCGCCGACCTGCCCGACGCCGCGCCCATCTATCGCCATCAGGTCTATGAGATACCGCCCATCGAGCCGCACATCACCGAGCACCAGGTGCATACCGTGTGCTGCCCCCAGTGCGCGAAGACAGTACGCGCCGACCTGCCCGACGAGGATTGCGCGGGCTACGGCCCGCACGCCACGACGCTGGCGAGCATCCTGCACGGGCGCTATCGCATGAGCACGCGCGAGACGAGCGAGGCGCTGGACGACCTCTTCGGCGTGCCGATGAGCCCGGCGAGCGTGGTGACCAGTTGCGAGCGGGTGAGCGAGGCACTGGAACCGGTCTACGAGGAGGTGGCGCAGGCGCTGCCGCAGCAGCCGGTGGCGAATGTGGACGAGACGGGATGGAAGCAGGAGAACACGCGCCACTGGCTGTGGGTAGTGGTCACGCCGCTGGTGACGCTCTTCCATATCAATCGGAGCCGCGGCGGGAAGGTGTGGCAAGCGCTGCTGGGCGCGGCGTTCAATGGCATCCTGGGGTCGGATCGGCTGTCGGCCTACAACCGCTACCCGAGCGAGTGGCGGCAACTCTGCTGGGCGCATCTGCAACGCAACCTGCGCGCTATCGAAGAGCGGCGCGGCGAGGAGGGGGCGTGGGCAAGCGAGGTGCTGGCGTGGGTGCAGGTGATGTTCCATATCTGGCATACCTATCGGGAAGGGACAATAGATCGGGAGACCATGGCGCTGGCGCTGGAGCCAGTCAAAGATGCGATCTGGGCGTGTCTGCTGCGGGGCAAGGATGTGCCGTGGCCGAAGGCGCGCGCCCTGAGCGAGGATCTCATGCGGCTGTGGGATGGGCTGTGGGTGTTCGTGACGGTGGAAGGCGTGGAGCCAACGAACAACGCAGCGGAACAGGCGCTACGCCCGGCGGTGCTGTGGCGGAAGGGGAGCTTCGGGACGCAGAGCGAGGCGGGGAGCCGCTTTGTGGAGCGCATCTTGACCGTGCGGGAGACGTGTCGGCGGCAGGGGCGGTCGCTGCGGGCGTTCGTGATGGAGGCGGTGGCGGCGCATCGGGCGGGTCGGCCTGCGCCGAAGCTGGTGCCGACCCCCTGAACGGTTACAAAAAAAGCCCCGCTCATCACGAGCAGGGCGTCAATTGCTGAAAAGCCAGTCCATTTATCCCCCATTTTTGCCCCGTACCTGGTATAATTTCTCCAAAAGAAAACTCACCCAAACCTGGAGAGCAGATGGGTGAGCCGACATTCTATCACTCGATAC
>NZ_JAIFKJ010000232.1 GCF_019695415.1 Thiohalocapsa sp. | reverse complement strand
TAGTGTAGTCAGGTGTCGCAGCGGCGGCTTTCGCCTGCGCGCCGAGTTGATACCAGCAAACAACAAGCCAGCAACATACAGCGCCTCTGCGGCGAGTCGGCCCGACGCCAAGGCCATCGAGACCCCGCTTCCCCCGCACGCCTGCGTCCGGCTCAATTGCACCGACAGCTGCTGGAGATCGTCGGCCCAGGCATCACGCCCGGCAGTGGCCCGGGCCACCTGGCGCTGTTGGGCCACGACCCGCTGCGCTGGCGTATCGGCCGCGGCGTGCTCTCGGCGCTGGGCATCGACTTTCCGCTCGCGCCCGGGGACCTCGCCGCACGCGTCAACTTCGCGACCCTGGACGACGCTGGGAACATCACCGACCGCCGCGCTGGGCGCATCCCCACCGATCTGAACCGCCGGCTCTGCGAGAAGATCAGGTCCGCCGTGCACCTGGACTTCGACGGCGAGCTCTTCTTTGAGCCCGAGTCCGAGCACCGTGCCGTGCTGGTGCTGCGCGGCGAGGGCCTGAGCGACGATCTGCCGGACACCGACCCGCAGGCCACGAGCCGGCCGCCGGTGGACATGACGCCGAAGAGCGATGCCGCAGAGAAGAGCGCGGCACTGGTGGCCCGTTTCCTGGAGCAGGCCCATGCGGCGCTGGCGGACGAGGCGCCCGCGAACGGCCTGCTGCTGCGCGGCTTTCAGCGCTACGAGCCCCTGCCGGGGCTCGAGGAGCGCTTCGGCCTGCGCGGCCTCTGTCTCGCCGAGTATCCAATGTATCGCGGCCTCTCACGCCTGCTGGGCATGGCAGTGGCACCCAAGCCCGAGGGCATCGACGGACTATTCTGCGCCGCCGAGCAGCGCCTCGGCGACGACTTCGACTTCTTCTTTCTCCACGTGAAAGGCACCGACTCCGCAGGCGAGGACGGCGACCTCGCCCGCAAGGCCGACGTCATCGAGGCGGTGGACCACCAACTGCCGCGCCTGCTGGCGCTGCGCCCCGACGTGCTCGTCATCACCGGCGATCACTCCACACCGGCCTCCATGGCGTCCCACAGCTGGCACCCGGTGCCGGTGCTGCTGCACGCCCGGCAGGCCCGCCGCGGCAGCGCCGAGCGCTTCGACGAGAAGACCTGCCTAGCCGGCGCCCTCGGACTACGCCGCGGCGTGGACCTGATGGGCCTCGCCCTCGGGCACGCGGGGCGCCTCAAGAAGTTCGGAGCCTGAGCAGGCATCAATTGCCGGGCCATCGGCGCGATCCCCGGCGAGTCGCGGCTGGAGATCGTCCCCGGCGCCACCCGGCTGTTCTAGGAAGCCGGCGGGCTCGACAGCGTCGGACTGTTGGCCAGGGAACGGTTTCGGAGCCATTTCGCCGGCACGCACGAGTCCGGCGAGCGGGCGCGCTGAGGGCCTTTCGCCGGCGCGCCTTTGCGCCCTGGAAGTCATCGCGGCCAGAGGCCGCTCCCACGGCAGCCCGCGCGCTGTGGGAGCGGCATCCCTGCCGCGACGACTTCCAGGGCAGCTGAGTGCCAAGTCCATCGCGGCCGGAGGCCACTTCCACGGTTGCTGCGTGCCCTTCCTGGGTCGAAGATCGGGCCTAGGCTCAATCATCCCGCGCGGGCACGGACACCTCCCGCAGCGCCGGCAGCATGAATCGACCGACAGTGACAGCGCCCTACCAGGAATCCGCCGAGACCCTGCTCGATCGCCTCGGCAGCAACATCGAGCAGGGCCTCGACGACGCGGAGGTCAAGCGCCGGCGTGAGCAGCACGGCCGGAACCGGCTGCGCGAGGCGGGCTCGCGCCCGACCTGGCGTATCCTGCTGGACCAGCTCGCGAGCCTGATCGTCCTGCTGCTGTTGGCTGCCGCCGTCGCGGCGGCGGTGTTCGGGCGCGTCGTGGAGGCCATCGCTATCGGTGCGGCCATTGCGGTGAACACCGCGATCGGCTTCGCGCTGGAGCTGCCCCCGCCCCGCCCCATGGAGGCCCTGCAGCGCATGGGCACGCCCAGGGCGCGGGTGCGCCCCGGCGGCCAGGAGCGGCCCCGGCCTGCCCACGAGCACGTGCCCGGCGCTCGCGCGCTGTGCGCGGGCCGCAGCGCAGGCCTGTTCCGCGTGCTGGCCGGCGGCCTCAGCCCCGGCAGGCTCCTGGCGCCGGGGCTCGTTCCCT
>NZ_JAIFKJ010000052.1 GCF_019695415.1 Thiohalocapsa sp. | reverse complement strand
CCGACCCCGCCATCGTCGCGGCCGCGAGCCTGAGTCACCGCTACATCACCGACCGCCAGCTGCCGGACAAGGCCATCGACCTCATCGACGAGGCGGCCTCGCAGATCCGCATGGAGATCGACTCCATGCCGGAGGAGATGGACCGCCTCGACCGCCGGCTGATTCAGCTCAAGATCGAGCGCGAGGCCCTGAAGAAGGAATCCGACGAGGCGTCCAAGAAGCGCCTGTCGGATCTGGAGGGGCAGATCGCCGACCTGGAGCGCGAGTTCTCGGACCTGGACGAGATCTGGAAGTCCGAGAAGGCCGCCGTGCAGGGCACTGCTCACATCAAGGAAGAGCTGGACCGTGCCCGCGTCGAGATGGAGACGGCTCGCCGCGCCGGGGATCTCACCCGCATGTCCGAGCTGCAGTACGGGCGCATCCCGGAGCTGGAAAAGCAGCTCGCCGCCGCCGACGAGGCAGCCCAGAACGAGACCCAGCTCCTGCGTAACAAGGTCACGGAAGAGGAGGTCGCCCAGATTGTGTCCAAGTGGACGGGCATCCCGGTCTCCAAGATGCTGGAGGGCGAGCGGGAGAAGCTCCTGAAGATGGAAGATGAAGTCGAGAAGCGCGTGGTCGGCCAGCACGAGGCCGTGCGCGCGGTGTCCGACGCCATTCGCCGCTCCCGGGCCGGGCTCTCTGATCCGCATCGGCCCATTGGCTCCTTCCTATTCTTGGGCCCAACCGGTGTCGGCAAGACCGAGCTCTGCAAGGCGCTCGCGGAGTTCATGTTCGACACCGAAGAGGCCATGGTGCGCGTGGACATGTCCGAGTTCATGGAGAAGCACTCGGTCGCGCGACTCATCGGCGCACCGCCCGGCTATGTGGGCTATGAGGAAGGCGGCTATCTGACTGAGGCCGTCCGCCGCCGGCCCTACAGCGTGATTCTGATGGACGAGGTAGAGAAGGCCCACCCGGATGTGTTCAATATTCTCCTGCAGGTGCTCGACGACGGCCGCCTGACGGATGGGCAGGGTCGCACCGTGGACTTCCGCAACACCGTCATCGTCATGACCAGTAACTTGGGCTCCGACATCATCCAGCAAAAGGCGGGCGAGGCGAACTACGCGGACATGAAAGACGCGGTCATGGAGATCGTCCGCCAAGCGTTCCGGCCCGAATTCATCAACCGCCTGGATGAGATCGTCGTCTTCCACCCTCTGGACGAAGACCAGATCCGCGCCATCGCCCGCATCCAGATCGGCTACCTCAAGCACCGGCTCGCCGACCGCGACATGCAGCTGGATGTGAGCGATGCCGCGCTGGACCTGCTCGGCGAGGCCGGCTTCGACCCGGTCTACGGTGCCCGCCCGCTCAAGCGCGCCATCCGCGCCCAGCTGGAGAATCCGCTGGCGCAGGAGATCCTCTCCGGCCACTTCAAGCCGGGCGACACCGTGCAGGTGGACGTGCAGGACGGCCAGCTCAGCTTCGGCGCGACGGTGGAGGCGGAGCTGGTGGACTAAGCGACAGCCAGTGCCGACTGGGGGCAGCAGCTTCCGGCAGGATTGTCCCGATGCGGGCATTGCGCCCGCGTCGGGCAGTCTTGCTCGGGGGGAAGGCCTATCCCCCGAGCCTTGTCGAGACCCCGAGCGCGTTGCGTATCGCGCAGACGGCCGCGGTGGGATTCCCTGCGCCGAGGCGTCGGTAGATCTCCTCCAAATGCGTCTTCACCGTCGCCGGTGTGATGCCGAGATGACGCGCAATGGACTTGTTGCTGTTGCCCTGGGCGAGCTGCAGCAGGACCTCGGCCTGCCTGGGTGTGAGACCAAGCTGCACCATGGCACTCACAGGCAGGGGTTCCCCGGGATCTGACAGGGCGATCAGGTGGACAGCGTCGCTGTCCGGAAACAGCGCAGAGACCTTTATCCGGAGCCGTTCGGGTGCGCTGTGCCCGATGTTTCCCTGCAGAACCTGCGTGGGCGCGCCGATGTCGCGCAAGCGAACGAACAGCTCAAGCAGCGATGGCGGCAACAGGGCGTCGACCTTGGGAACGCCCCCGAGCGAGCGCTGGCAGAGCTTGAGCGCTGGCTCGGTGACCGCCATCACGACGCCCGGACCGGATACCGCAATCAAGCCGACGCCGAGATAACGCTCACTCTGCAACAGCAGCTCCGCC
>NZ_JAIFKJ010000434.1 GCF_019695415.1 Thiohalocapsa sp. | reverse complement strand
ACCAGCCTGTTCAAGATCCGCGACGGCGACCTCGGGCGCTCCATCGAAGACTTCACTAATCTCCTGGACTATCCGGAATTCGTCGAAGAGCTCAAGCGCACTATCGCCGAGGGCGAGATGACCCAGCGCGAGATTCGTGCCGCCAACGGCCGCCTTTACTTGTTGCGGGTCTTGCCCTACTCGGTGCGGGAGCGCGAGGCGCGCGGTGCGGTTGCGACATTCGTCGACGTGACCGTGCTTCGCGATGCTGAGCGTATGCAGGCGGTGCTGGACTCGCTGCCGGAGCACGTCGCGCTATTGGATGACGACGGCGAGGTGAAGTTGATCAACCGCGCCTGGCGCGAGTTCGCCGCAGGCCACCACGCCGCGGGCGGCCTCGGCGGTCGCTATCCGGGCGCTTGGGCCGGGGAGAAGGGCTTCGAAGAGCCCCTCGAGGCGCAGTTGCGCGAGGGACTCGATGCACTTATCCGGGGCATCAGCGACGAATTCTCGATGATCTACCCTTACCACGGTGATGACGGCGAGCGCTGGTTCGCAATGCATGCCTCTCCGATCGTCCACGGCAGCGGCGGCATCGTCGTCAGCCATGTGGACATCACCCGCTGGTACTCCGACGGCGCGCGCCACTGATCGATCGACCGGTGGACGACGGCCGTCGGCGCCGCGCGGAGACCCAGGACGGCAGCTATGACAGAACAGACACCGCGCAGCGAAGACGACGCCCCCGACAGCAGCGACCGCCTGCACCGCCGGGCGCTGGACGCCCTGCGCGCCGGGCGCACCGACTTGTTGGAGCAAGTGCTCGCCGACGGCGACTTGGACGTCGCCGCCCTGGTGGAACATCTGCGCGTCTACCAGGCGGAGCTCGAAATCGAGAGTGAGAAGCTGCGTACCAGCGAACGAGAGGCCCAAGCGGCTTATGACCGCTACAGGGCGCTCTTCACCAATCTCCCCATGGCGGCGCTTGTGGTGGACGACTACGGCCTCGTGGTCGAGGCCAACTCAGAGGCCCGGTCGCTGCTCACGCTGCGGAACATCCGCTCGCACCAATATTTCGTGGTGCGGCTGGTGCATCCGGACGATCGCACCGCCGTCGCCAGCGCCTTCGAGCGCGCCAAGCAGACCGAGAGCGCGGGCCTGTCCGCCCTGCGCCTCGAGGCCGCCGACGGCAACCGCTTCCAGGCAGACCTCCATATCGCCCGCCTACCTGGCGGCAATGACATGCCGCAGCAGTTCATCTGCGCGTTGGCGGATCGGACGGAGGTCATTCGACAGCGCGACGCCTTGGCGCGCGCGTACGACGCGCTGGAGCGGAGCGAAGAGCGATACCGCCTACTCGCCGATTTCAGCCCAGACTGGGACTACTGGATGGCCCCGGACCGGCGCTTCGTCTATGTCTCGCCCGCGTGCCTGGGTATGACCGGCTACAGCGCCGAGGCCTTCCGCAACGACGCCAGTTTATTCGAGCGAATACTGCATCCGGATGACCTCCCCCGCTGGCAGAGGCACATGGACGCCGTCCATGAAAGCTCGCACCACGACTGGGAGAAGCTGCACTTCCGAATCCGGACCCAAGATGGTCACACGTGCTGGATCGAGCACACCTGCCGCCCGATCACAGCACCGGATGGCCGCTTCCTCGGTCGCCGCGGAGTCAACCGCACCATAACCCATAAGAAATCCCAAAAGGGGTCAGAGCCGTTTTAATAAAGGGCTCTGACCCCTTTTTGTCTTTATAGCCTCCAGGCCAGACAGTGCACGCTGAACAGCCCGTCTGGATCCGTCCAGACCTGCTCGGCTGTAAACCCGGCCTCAGCGGCCAGGGCGTGAAAGCCGTCGATGCGAAACTTATGGGAGCTTTCCGTGTGGATGCTCTCGCCCTCGCTGAAGTGGAAGGTTTGGCCGGCCAGAGTGACCTGCTGCGGACGGGTGCTGATCAGGTGCATCTCCACCCTGCTCAAGTCCGCGTTAAACACGGCCTCGTGACGAAAGCCATCTAGGTCGAAGTCGGCGCCGAGCTCCCGGTTGATGCGGGTAAGCAGGTTGAGGTTGAACGCGGCGGTGATGCCGTCGGCGTCGTTATAGGCGGCCTCCAGCCGGTGCCTGTCCTTGATCAGATCGACGCCGATCAAGAGCCGCCCGCCCGACCCCAGGATC
>NZ_JAIFKJ010000634.1 GCF_019695415.1 Thiohalocapsa sp. | reverse complement strand
TGCAGATGATCGAGGAGAACGTCACCAAGGAGCTCAAGGACTGCTTCGAGGCGCCGTTCTATACACTAGGCCCGCTGATCACAGACATCGCACCTGCGTATGACCACATCACCTCCGGCATCGGTGCCGCCAACATCGGCTGGTACGGCACCGCCATGCTGTGCTACGTGACGCCGAAGGAGCACCTCGGTCTGCCGAACAAACAGGACGTGCGCGACGGCATCGTTACGTACAAGATCGCTGCTCACGGCGCCGACCTGGCAAAGGGCCTACCTGGCGCTCAGATCCGCGATAACGCGCTCAGCAAGGCGCGGTTCGAGTTCCGCTGGGAGGATCAGTTCAATCTGTCCCTGGACCCGGACCGCGCCCGCGAATTCCACGACCAGACCCTGCCGCACCAGTCGCACAAGGTCGCCCACTTCTGCTCCATGTGCGGCCCGCACTTCTGCTCCATGAAGATCACCCAGGACGTGCGTGACTATGCACGGGCGCGCCAGCTGGAGAACGCCGAGCAGGCCATTGAGGTGGGTATGCAGGAGAAGGCGGAAGAGTTCGTCCGGGACGGGGTGCGGATCTACAAAGAGGTTTGACGAAAACCTCCTGAGACTCCCCTTTACGCACGCAGGGACGCGCTCACATCGGCTAGACTCGCGCGTGGATCGCTGCGAAACGCCCTATCCGCAAGCAACCAACCGGTGTGAATTCACGCAAGGGGGCAACTCACCATGGCCGCCACCGCTCAGGACCTGATGCTGCGCCATCGCCACCGCTACACGGTGGACGACTACTACCGCATGGCGGACGCCGGCATCCTGTCGCCCGATGCGCGCGTGGAGCTGATCGACGGGGAGGTGATGGAAATACCGCCCATCGGGCCGCCCCATGCGTCCATGGTCACCGAGCTCCAGAATCGCCTGATCCGCGCCGTGGGCGAAGCAGCGGTGGTGCGAGTGCAACTCCCGGTGCGGCTCGGTCCGTACGACGAGCCGGAGCCGGACCTGGCGGTCGTCACACCGCCGCTCGCGAAACACCGGACACGACATCCGAAACCGGCCGACATCCTACTGCTGATCGTGGTGGGGGACAGCAGCCTGCCGCTGGACCGAGACGTGAAGCTCGCCCGCTATGCCGCCTGCGGCATCACCGAAGCCTGGCTGGTGGACGCCAATGCCGGCACGGTGCTGCGCTGCCGCGAGCCAGACGCAGAGGGCTACCGCCGCGCGGACGCGATCCATGGGCAGTGCGACATCCAGATCCCAGGGCTCCCGGGCTGTACGCTGGATCTGCGGCACCTGCATTGACCATTGTGTTCGCGCGCGCTGGGGCCAGCTCTTGCCGAGGCGGCTGCTGCACGCCGATGACATTCCCACCCGCCGCCGAGCGCTGAGCATGAAATTCGCAGAGATCGAAGACCAGGGCGCCAACGTCATCGAGGCCTACGGTGAGGGCCGAGTGCGCGTCAACGGCCGCGATTACGCCCGAAGCATCGCCGTGTCAGCGGCGCAGGTGGCGCTCGACTGGTGTCCGGACGACTTGGACTCCCTGACCGCCGACCACTTGGAGGCGGTGCTCGGCGAAGCGACGCAGGTGCTGATCCTCGGCACCGGCTCCCGTCAGCGCTTCCCGAGGCCGGAGGTGCACTTTGCCCTGTTGGAGCGCGGCATCGGAGTCGAAGTCATGGACACCGGCGCCGCCTGCCGGACCTACAACATCCTGGTCAGCGAAGGGCGTGACGTGGTCGCGGCCTTGATGCTCGACTGATACCTCCGCGCACGACGTCTCTCGGTGTGCAGAGCGCCCGGCATCCCCTGACGCCGCGGAGCGGTGGCGCGAGCCTCAAGAGCGAAGGCTGCGGCACAGCGCTCGCCAATCGAGACACTCGGGGCACCTCGCACCTCGCACCTCGCACCTCGCACCTCGCACCTCGCACCTCAAGATCATGGACCGCAAAATCATCCTCTCCACGCTGGCCGCAGCGGCCATGCTCTTCATCGGCATCATGCTGCTCCTGTCCATCCTTCCGGACGAGCGCGCGGGGCTCCGGCTCTACCCCTGGGACGTGAGCCGGGACGCCGCGGGCAACACGCGGGTATTCGACCTCAGCATCGGCGACAGCACCCTCGCCGATGCGCGGGCACTGCTCGGCGAAGAGGGCAAGATCAACCTGTTCCAGAATCCGGACGGCACCCGGACGGTGGAGGTCTACTTCGACAACATCCTCCTCAGCAACCTCAAAGCAGACTGGATCCTGACACTGGACGTACCGGAGGACGAGCTGACGGGGATGTACGAGCGCGGCCTTCGCATCAGCAAGACCGGCAGCGGCAGCCGCAAGGTGAAGTTGGACCCGACGGACGTCGAGCGCCTCGCCACCGCGCCCATCCGTATCCTGACCTATCTACCCTGGAAGAGCCTGGAGCCGCGGGACATCGCCGGCAACTTCGGCGAGCCCGCCGAGAAGCGCACCGAAACAAGCGGCGTCGTGCACTGGCTCTATCCCGAACAGGGCATGGACATCGCCCGTGACGCCGACGGCGGCGTGGTGATCCAGTATCTCAATCCAGCCGAATTCGATCGGGCCGTGGCACCACTGCCCGCACCCGCACCCACCGGAGCGGCATCGCCGGCGCAGACGCCGGCTGACCTGCCAACGGCGGGCGCCGACTGAGTCCTGAATCCGGCCAGCCTTTGCTTGCTCTTCTAGGGCGCATCCAGCTTCGGACGCCACCTCAGCGCATGCGCACGCCATCCAGGCTCATCACGGGCTCGTCGCCGACTCGATTTGCATCAAGGATCTGCGCTATTGGCCACACCAATACTCCGCGTTGAGCGAACCGCATCGACGCCGAAGGCCCGCGGCTCATCCCGCGTGCGCTTACCCGAGTCCGCGCAGAAAGTGGAGGGCTGCATCCACCGCCGTATCCAAATTCTGCGCCCAGGTCCGCCCGGACCTTTTGCGCGGCTTGAAGCTGTGCTCACCGTCCGGGATCCAGGCCAGCCGAGCCAGCGGACTCAACCCATAGGACGCGACCTCATCGCGGTTGCCGAAGGGGTCCCGCTCCCCCTGACAGATGAGCGTTGGCGTCCGCAGCGCCGCGAGCGCTGCCAGGCGAGCACGCTCCGGTTTGCCCGGCGGGTGGAACGGATAGCCCAGGCAGAGGAGCCCGGCGGCCTGCACATCGTCCGCAAGCATCGCCGCCATGCGACCGCCCATGGACTTGCCGCCAACGACGAGCAGCCCGCCGGCGCGGCGCTCTGCGTCGATAACTTCCCGCAGTGCGGCGAGGCGCTTCTGCTCACTGTCCGGCGGGCGTCTGCGCCCATCGGCAGCCATCCTCGCCATGTACGGAAACCAAGGCCGCACCACGCGCACGCCGCCGGCCGCAATGCCGCTGGCGACATGCGCCATAAACTCGGCATCCGGCGGCTGGCCAGCGCCGTGCGCCAGCACCAGCACGCAGGAGGCGTCCTCGGGTCCGTCGATCAGCGCTCGTTTAAGCGGATCGGTCATGTCGATGCCTCGCTTCAGGGGCGCACAGTGGGTGCTACCCGACCTTTGCGCGACGCCGCACCGGTCTTGAGCCTCTCCCAACGCAGGCCCATGATGCCGTTTTCAGCGCCACAATGGAGGAGCCAAGACCATGCTGGCCATGCTCATGCGCCAACCCGGCGGCCCGGAGGTGCTCACCGAAACCGAGCTGCCGATGCCGGAGCTTGCAAGCCCCACGGACGTCTTGGTGCGCTTGTACGCCGCCGGTGTCAACCCGGTGGACACCAAGATCCGCGCCAAAGGGCCCATGCTCCCCGAGACCCTCACGGCCGTGCTCGGCTGCGACGGTGCCGGCGTCGTGGAGGCCGTGGGCGACGCCGTCACGCGATTCAAGCCCGGCGATGCCGTGTGGTACTGCCATGGCGGCCTCGGCGGACCGGATGGCAACTATGCCGAATATGCCGTCGTCGACGAATCCATCGCACAGCCAAAGCCGGCGTCGCTCAGCTTCGAGCAAGCCGCAGCGGCGCCCTTGGTGCTCATCACGGCGTGGGAGTCGCTGCACGACCGCGCCCGGATCGCAGCCGATGACCGGGTGCTGATCCACGCGGGTGCCGGTGGCGTCGGCCATGTGGCCATCCAGCTCGCCCGTATCGCCGGCGCCCGGGTGGCCACCACCGTGAGCAGCGCCGAGAAGGCCGACTTCGCCCACCGGCTCGGCGCCGAGCTCACCATCGACTATCCGCGCGAGGATCTCGTCGGCGCCATCGCGGACTGGAGCCTCGGCCGCGGGGTGGACATCTGTTTCGACACCGTAGGGCCCGCGGTCTTCGCCCGCAGCATCGAGGTCATGGCGGTCTACGGCGATCTCGTCAGCATCCTCGACCCCAGCCCGGCAAGCTTGACCGAGGCGCGCAAGCGCAACCTGCGCATCTCGCTGGAGCTCATGCTCACGCCCCAGATCAAGCAGATGCCCGAGGCGCTCGCCCACCAGGGCGAGATCCTGCGCCGCTGCGGCGAGCTCTGCGATGCGGGCGAGCTGCACATCGAAGTGGCAGGCACCTACCCGCTCGCCCGCGCCGCGGATGCCCACCGACGGCTGGAGGCCGGCGGCATGCAGGGCAAGCTGGTGCTCACCATGCCGGGGACGACGGGGTGATGCATTGCCCGCCCGTTGGCCGCCGAGCCTGAGCCGACCATGGTGACCGTTGCCATCCTCTCCGACACCCACGGCGTGCTCGACCCGCGGGTCGCCGCGCTGGTGGCCGACTGTGACCTTGCCGTCCACGGCGGCGACATCGGCAACGCCGGCGTGCTCGCCGCGCTGCAGCCGCGCACTGGGCGGGTGGCCGCGGTTCTCGGCAACAACGACGTACCGCACAAATGGCCAGCAGCGGATCAGCACCTGCTGGACACGCTGCCCTTGGAGCTGACGGAGGACCTGCCCGGGGGGCGCCTGGTGGTGGTGCACGGTCACCGTACACCGGCGAAGGACCGGCATGCAAAGCTGCGGCGTCGCTTCCCCGAGGCACGTGCCATCGTCTATGGGCACAGCCACCGGCTGGTGGCGGACCGGGATACGGAGCCCTGGGTGACGAACCCGGGCGCCGCCTGGGCTGTGCTCACCTTGGGGCGGTCATCCTGCATTGTCCGGCGGTGGAGACACGGTGGCTGGTCACTGGCAGTGCACCGGTGTCCAGCCGCCGCCGGCAGTGCGCACCGGCGCCGCGCACCGGCGCGCTGAAACTCCGGGCGCTCGCCTGCGGCCAAAGGACCGTTCGTCGGAAAGCTGCGCGCCGCTGCGTCCACGGGCTACAAGCGCCGAAATCTGGTCTACGCTAAAGGTCAATCAGAACTCACATCAGGTGAGCCAACCCGCCCCCACCAGGGGCGTGCGCAGCCCGGGGCGCTACCCCCGGACAGCAAATCGGCCGGCGCTTTGACGTCGGCCTTTGCTTTTGCAGGGCCGGCGATGGGCTTGCCACAGCCACCTGGCAGGTCGGCCTGTAGGCCGACCCCGGTGTGGACCCGCAGACACGCACGACTACAGCCTCGACCGGCCCCGCAACGGAGAGGCGCCAGCAACCCAGGCCTGCGTCGCTGGCGGTGCCTCGGGACTGCCCGCTACACTGGGACTGGATGACCACGCACCGAGACCTTTCCGGCGCCCGAGTCAGGGCACCCAAGCCGCCAAAGTCGCTACTGCGCGCGGTAGGCCGCGCCATCGCCGAGCACGACATGATCCGCGACGGCGACCGCATCCTGCTCGGCGTCTCTGGCGGCAAGGACTCCCTGTCGCTGTTGGTGATTCTCAAGCACCTGCAGACCTATGCACCAGTGCGCTTTGAGCTCGCCGCGGTCACCGTGGACCCACAAGTACCAGGGTTCGAGCCCGCACGACTCGCGGTGCACATGGATGCATTGGGAATACGCTGGATCCTTGAGGCCCAGCCCATCCTGGACGAGGCCCGGGCGCGTATGGACGGCGACTCCTTCTGTGCCTACTGCGCCCGTATGAAGCGCGGCATCATGTACCGGTTGTGCCGCGAGCACGGCTACAACGTGCTGGCGCTTGCGCAGCACCTGGATGATCTCGCCGAAAGCCTGCTCATGTCCTTATTCCGAGGCGGGCAGTTGCGCACCATGAAGGCCCACTACCGCAACGATGTAGGCGATCTGCGCATCATCCGGCCACTGGTCTATGCCCGCGAGCGCCAGACCGCGGCTTTCGCCAAGTCCGGCGGCCTGCCCGTGGTGCCCGACAGTTGCCCTGCCTGCTTCGACATGCCCACCGAGCGCGAGCGCATGAAGCGCCTGCTGGCCGCGGAAGAAGCCGAAAACCCGCAGGTCTTCCAGAGCATGCTCCACGCCATGCAGCCCCTGCTGCGCGAGGGCGACCTGCCCTGAGCGGCGCTCATCGCTCATCCTCGCATCAACCAGCCGACAGACGGGCATCTTGCCCGCCGGGTTGCTCCGTTTGGACTAGGCTTAGAACATCACGGGCGCACACCGGCGTTGCGACCAGCTGTCATTGGCCCGCCGTGCGGTGCGCCACAGGGCACCGACATGTGGCGGCGACGGGCAAAGGACCCGCGATGTCAGCGGTCTCTCACGTGCGGATGTGGAGCCGAAGAGCGACGCGGGCACAGCCCTTTGGGCACCGGCCGGGCGGCAACCGGCCGACGGCATCATGGCGTCTGCCAGTGGAGCGAACAGATGTGCATGCGGCGGAGTTATCGCGTCCTCGTACGCACCGCGCGCGGTGTGCGCGTGGTCGTGGCCGACGCGATCGACACCTGTCTCGGCCTACCCCGGCTGACGCCACTGGAGCAGACCGCGCCCTGCGTGCTCGGGGCCTTCGACCTGCGCGGTGAGCTGGTGCCCGTGGTGAGCCTCGGTGTGCTCTGCGGCGAATCGGCGCCGCTGGCGGCCGTCTCGGACTTGGTGCTGGTGGTGCTCGCGGGCGGCTTCCCGATGGGGCTGCACAGTCCGCGCCCGCTCTGCATCGAGCCCTTCCGGGCTGGAAGCGCCGGGTCCCCTCGTCCAGATGCCATCGAGCTCCACCGAGTGCGGCTCACGGTCGCCGAGAACGCCGCCCGCCCGGATGCGGAGCGACGCCTCGCCCGCTTCGAGCGCGGCCTTTCTACTCACTCGCTGAACCGTTTGGAGCAGCGCGCCCGCCGCTACGGCGACTTCGCCGGTGCGCCGCCGCCCAGGCCGCCAGCGCCGACCCCGGCGCAACATTGGTAAGGACCCGATAATGGGCCTCGTGCCGACGGGCGAAGATGCGTTTGGCTACCAGCTGGTAGGCGGCCTTCACGGCATGCTTCGCCGCAGAAGCGGTTTCTCTGTACGGACCCGCTGCCGCGTCATAGGCGGGGCTCAGCTCCGCCACCCTTGCAAAATGTCCATGCACAAGCGGTTCATGTCCCGGGCGCGGTCGGCGCTGTCCGCCTCGGTGTAGGCACGCAGCTCCGGCGCGTTGCCCGAGGGGCGCAAATGCGCAATATCGCCATTGGCGAAGGTGATCCGGACGCCGTCCGTGTGGTCCACGGCGGCCACATCACCGAAGGCCGGGCCGAATACGGCACCTGCGGCCGTACGATCGGCCGCAGCATCGCCGGTGGCAAAGACCGCGAGCCGCCCGGCGCTGAGCTCAGTCGGGAAGTCCTTGATACGGTCGCTGTAGGTGAAACGCGCTGGCAACTCCTCGGTTAGCGCCGCGAGCGGCACGCCGCGGCGGCGCGCGGCGCCGAGGACGGCCACGGCGACGATGATCGCATCGCGGGTCGGCAATGCCGGCAGCCGCCGCCCGTCTCGAGCGATATCCGTTTCGATGAGGAAGCCGCCGTTGGCCTCATAGCCCACTACGGGCGCGACGCCGCGCTCGCGCAGCGTCCGCATGCCGGCGATCACATAGGGCGAGCCGATGCGGGTGCGCAGCACCTCGCTGAACCAGCCGCAGCGCTCCACAGCCGTGTTGGAGCTTATCGGCGTCACCACGCCGGCGGCCCGCAGCTCACGGGCGCAGAGGATGCCGGCGATGTCCCCCCGCAGCCAGCGGCCCGCGGCGTCTGCGACGAGCGGCCGGTCGCCGTCGCCGTCGGCAGAGACGAGGGCATCGAACTCGCCGTCGGCGCACCATTGCTCGGCCAGCGTGACGTCTTCCGGGCGGATGGCCTCCGTATCCACTGGTATGAACCTATCGGCGCGGCCGAGCCGCGTCACCGTGGCGCCAAGCCCCGCCAACACCGCCTGGAAGGCATCACGCGCAACACTGGAGTGCTCGTAGAGCCCCACCCGCAACCCGGCGAGCCAGGTGCGAGGAAAGAAAGCGAGGTAGCGGGAGACATAGCCCTCCAGCGCGGCGGATTCTGCCGGCGCCAGGGCCGTCGCCGAGCGCAGGCTGCCGTCGGCGGCAAACTCCCCCGCCGGCAGGTCCACCGTTTGGGCACGGATTCCGGCCTCGTCCTCCTTCAGAATCTCCCCCGTCGGCAGGTTGAACTTGATGCCATTGCGGTCATCGGGGATGTGCGACCCGGTCACCATCAGGGTCGGCATGCCGCGTGCGATACCGTAGGCGGCGAGAGCCGGCGTCGGAATGCGGCCGAAGTTGCGCGGCCTGAACCCCGCAGCACGCACCGCGGCGGCGCAGGCCGCCATAATGCGGCCGCTGCTCGGGCGATAGTCTCCGGCGAGACCGACATCCCCGGTCGCGGTGAGGCGCCCGGCCCCGCGCAGGTACTGAAGAAAGCCCAGGGTGTAGGCGAAGCACACGCGGTCGGTCATATCCACCACCCGTCCGCGGGCGCCGCTGGTGCCAAACTTGACACCGCTTTCGGCCATCAGGTCGTCGATCTTGAGCACGGCGTCGTCCCGTAGAATTGCGTCTTCCGGCAATGCTTAATGTCTGCATCTTACCAATACCGACAGCGAAGACGGACGGCAGCGGCCGTGGGCGCGCCGGCAACCGCACAAGCGCAACCTGAGGGCAAATCTGCCTGCAAGGCGCTTGACATCCGGCGGTGGCCAAGTGGAAAAGCTCGCCACAGCGGCGGTAGCAGCAGCCGTCGGCGCGGCCGAGCCCTGCGCAGCCTGCCCCGGCGGCATTTTTTCCCCTCTGCAACCGTGCTATCGTCCGCGTCGACCGTCGCCGGCCTATCCACAGGCCGGCGGCTGCCTCATCGAGGCTGCCGCACGTCTTGAGGTGCGGCCACCACACCGAGACCACTGACAAAGGAGCGATCCGCATGATCGACAGCAAACGTCTCCTGCTCGGCGCTTCCGCTGCCGTGCTTGGACTGGCCCTGACGCCCGTGCTCGCGCAGAGCGATGCCGCGCCCGCGGCGCAGCAGCCGGCCCAATCGGCCGCACCCACACAAGCGCCCGCGGCTCCAGTGCAAGCGCCCGCGGCACCGTCGCCGGAACAGGCCCGAGCCGAGATGGATAAACGTATGGAGGCGGCCACGGCAGAGCGCGACAAGCGTTACGAGGAGTTGCGCAAGCGTGCCGCGGAAGTGGGCCTCGAGCTCCCGGAGACACCGCCTTGGGCACAATCCGGTCTGTTCGAGCCGCCTGCGGGTATGGAGCCGCCGGCGATGCCCGAGGCTATGGCGCAACCGATGCCCGAGCGCAAGCCCATGAACCGTGAGGAGTTCGAGGCCATGCGCCAGGAGCGCTGGGAAGCTATGCGCGAACGCGCCGCGGCGATGGGCCGTGAGCTCCCGGAGACCCCGCCTTGGGAGGCCGCCGAGCAACGGCGCAAGGAAATGCTGGAGAAGTATGATCAATACCGAGCGACCATCGAGGCCATGACGGACGAGCAAAAGGAAGCCATTGCCGCGTTGTTTGGCGGTCGCGCGGCCGAGGCGCCGGCGCGCCCCATGGGCGGACCCATGTGGGGCCCGCAAACGGGCGGACCGGGCACGAACTGCCCGAAGGGTGGGCGCCCCTGCGGCCGGGGCATGATGCCCGGCTATGGCATGGGTCCCGGCATGGGCCCTGGCGCTATGGGTCCCAGCATGATGCCCATGATGCCGGGCGGTGAGGCACCGAGCGAGCCCGCACCCGCCGGCGATGCCAACGCCCCGGCGCCCGCTGAGCCTGCACCGGAACAGCCCGCCGGCTGACCGTTGCCAAGGCGCCGCGCTCGCCACCACCGGCGGGCGCGGCAGCACCACGCCATGAACCTCATCCGCAACCTGCTGGCCGTCGTCGGTCTGCTCGCCATCGTGACGCTTTTGGTCGGCGCCCTGACGCTTGGCCCCCGGCTCGCGAGATTCGACCCGGCGTTTCCGCAAGCCTACGGGGAGTTCGCCGCGCGCCTGCTGGAGACGGGTGACCCGGGGGTCGCCATGATGTGGTCGGAGCCGGTGGAGGACGGGCTCAGTGCCGATGACGTCATCACGTCCCTCAAGAGCCTTGCGACAACGAATCAGCTGCTCTTCGTCGGAGAATCACCCTTCTATCAGCAAGTGGAGGCCATCACCGGCGAGGACTATCGCTATGTCAACTTCCTCTCCTTCTGCGACGCCCAGGTGGGGAAGATGATGCTGGAATACCGAGACCACTACAGCGGCTTCATGCCCTGCCGCATCGCACTGGTGGAGGACAAGAACGGCGATCTTGCCCTGTATTCCATGAACCTGGACCTCATGATCTATGGCGGCGAGCCACTGCCGCCCGAGCTCAAGACCGAGGCCATCCGGGTGCGCGACACCATCCGCACCATCATGCGCGGGGCGGCGGCTGGGGAGTTCTAAGGGAACATCGATTTATCGGGGCGGCAGTTCCAGCCACTGTGAAAGCCGCACCTGCACCGCATCCACACCAAGCCCGCTCGCGGCGGAGAACCCCTCCACGGCCACATCTTGGTCGGCAAGCTCCCGGCGCACCCCTGCGAGCTGGCTCTGCACGGCGCCGCGCTTGAGCTTGTCCGCCTTGGTGAGCAGCGCCAGCATGGGCAGCTCTGCCGCGGCGCCCCAAGCCAACATCTGTCGGTCGATGTCCGTCAGGGGATGGCGGATATCCATCACCACCACCAGTCCGCGCAAGCACTGGCGCCGGCGCAGATAGTCCTCCATCAACGCCTGCCAGCCGGCCTTGATGGCTTGCGAGACCTTCGCGAAGCCATAGCCCGGCAAGTCCACCAGGCGCCGCTCGTCGTCGAGGCGAAAGAACACCAGCTGCTGGGTGCGCCCGGGGGTGCGGCTGGTGCGGGCAAGGCCGCGTTGGTGGCAGAGGCGGTTGATCGCGCTCGACTTGCCGGCGTTGGAGCGCCCCGCAAAGGCCACCTCCCATCCCGTATCCGGTGGCGTGCCGGCCCAGGACGCGGCGGCTGTCTGAAACGCTGCGCGCTGAAAGTGCGGGTCCATGGACGCTCAGGGCTCGCGCCGCCAATGCCCGGAGCGACCACCGCTCTTCTCCAGGAGCCCAACTGCATCGATGACCATGGCGCGGTCCACGGCCTTGCACATGTCATAAATGGTGAGCAACGCCACCTGTACAGCACAGAGCGCCTCCATTTCGACGCCGGTGGGCCCCTTGGTCTCCACCGTCGCTGTGCAGTGCACGCCAGACTCGTCGGGCGCCGGCGCAAGCCCGATGTCCACCCGCGACAAGGGCAACGGATGGCACAGAGGCACCAGCTCCGCGGTGCGCTTGGCGGCCATGATGGCAGCGATACGGGCGACGCCGAGCACGTCGCCCTTGGCGTGCCCACCTGATTTGATCAGCTCAAGCGTTTCGGGTTGCATGCGGATCACGCCCTCGGCGACGGCCCGCCGCCGGGTGCTGTCCTTACCACCGACGTCCACCATGCGGGCGGCGCCGTCTGCGTCGAAGTGGGTCAGCTCGGACATGCTTTGGGGTCTCCTTAACGGCGGAATGACGCCGCCCTAACCGTGGGCAAACGCGAGCCCCACCAGATTGACGGCGTCGCGATCCCCAAACCGGCTTCAGGGGGCGTTGATCGCCATACGGGCTGCGTGCAGGAGCCGCCGCCCGCGCTCGATGGCATCATAGTCTCGCAGACCGCCCTCGTAGACCTTCGGCTGCCCCGGCGGGCGGCGGCGGAAGCGCCGGTAGGGCCAGAGGTATTGCTCGGGGCAGACAGCGATACAGCGCTCGATGCCCCGATTCAGCGCCGCTGCAGCGGCGGCATCGTCGTCGCTGTCGATGCCGTCCGGCGCCGGTAGGCAGTGGATGCGGTAGCCGCGCGCATGGGGCAGGCGCTCGGCAAACATGAAAATGACCCGCGCCCCGCTCTTTCGCGCAAGCCGGTTCACCAGCACCATGGTCCAGGCCGGGATGCCGAACAGCGGAGCGAAGGCGGCGCCCTTGTCCGCGCGTGGCTCTTGATCCGGCAGGATACCCGCATACTCACCCTCGGCGAGCCCTTGCACCAAGGCACGAATGCCACGCGCCGTCGTCGGGGCGAGTCGGGCACCGGAGCGACGACGCGCCGCGAGAATGAGGTCATCGAGGCGCTTCTGCGGCTTATAGAAGATGGTGGTGGGCCCCTGAGACGCCAGGTAGAGCCCGGCCAGCTCCCAAGCGCCGAGATGCGGCGACAGCACGATCAGCCCGCGGCCGTCGTCCCGGCGCAGCAAGTCGCCGCCGCGCACCTCCCGAATCAAGCCCAACACCTCCGCCGGCGGGCGCTGCCAGAGCCGCCCCATCTCGCAATAGGTGCGGCCGAAGGAGACGAGGCTAAGGTTGCGCAGGCGAATCAGCTCGCGGGTGCCCAGGCCTGGACGACACATCGCGAGGTTGATGAGCGCATTACGCCGCTGACGGTTCGGCGTGTGCGCGATCACCCAGCCGATGAGCGTGCCCAGCGCGTGCAACAGCCCCAGCGGCAAGCCGGCCATGGTCCGCACGAGCCATTGCAGATACGGCTCCTGATGCGCGCGTGCCCGCGCCCGCGGATCGGCTCGAGGCACTGCGACGTCGATGTTGTCTGCCGCCGGCCCTCCGTCGGCCGGCGGCGTCGTCTCGCGGGGAGTCATGACATCTGCGTCGCTGCTAGACTCGACGCCGGCCACCGTGGGCCGCCCTGTGCTGGAGAGAGGCGCCATGACCGACACCAACAACCAGATGGATCCGGCTGGCGAGGGGAAAACGCCAAGGCCACTGAGCCCCAAGGCCGCCTACGCGCTGCTGCGCGAGAACCCGCAGGCGGTGCTCGTGGACATTCGCTCCACCATGGAATACCTGTTCGTAGGCCATCCGCAGGGAGCGGTTCACGTGCCCTGGATCGACGAGCCGGACTGGACCGTTAACCCGGACTTCGTCACCGAAATCCGCAAGCTCCTGCTGGGCGGAGTCAGCTGCGCACCGGAAGGCCCCTGCTCGCCGGTGGTGCTCATCTGCCGCAGCGGCAAACGCTCGCTGGACGCAGGCAAGGCCCTGTTGGCAGCAGGGCTCGGCAATGTGTTTCATGTGGACGAAGGCTTCGAAGGGGAGCTGGATGAAGAGCACCACCGCAGCACCCTCGGCGGCTGGCGCTTCCACGGGCTGCCCTGGGAGCAATGTTGAGACTCGGCGACCCTTGTTTGGTAGCCGCCATGTCCCAAGCCGTCGGCACCGACGGCCTGAAGCTCAGGAGCGCAGGCCGGCCACAGGCTGACGAGGGGTGTGGTCCAGCTCGACCTTGAGCCGCTGCCGGCGCCCATCAGACCGATCGGCGGCGTCGCCCGCGCGCGTCCGCTCCGGACGACGATCCACGAGGTCCTGCAGGCTGATGTTCGTGAGATACCCGTGAATACGCTCGCTCAGGTCCATCCAGAGGTTATGCGTGAGACAGGGGCCGCCGTCCTTGCAGTCCCCGGCGCCCGCGCAACGCGTCGTATCTAGGTGCTCATCCACAGCCGTGATGACCTCCGCGACGTGGATGGTGCGGGGGTCACGCGCCAGGTGATAGCCGCCACCCGGCCCGCGCACGCTCGACACCACGCCGCATTTGCGCAGCTTGGCGAAGAGCTGCTCCAGGTACGACAGCGAAATGCCCTGCCGTTCGGCGATATCCGCGAGCGCAATGGGGCCCTGCCCTTCATTGATGGCCAGATCGAGAACCGCAGTGACCGCATAGCGGCCCTTGGTGGTCAAACGCACAGCGTATCCTCCGATGGTCTTCGGTTTGTGGCGCGAATCCTACGATAACCGACTTTGACCATCAATTTCTTGTGGCATTGTCTTCGTGACTCGGCGCAACTCCCAGCGCGATCTGCAGATCAACGCCCGTCGTCCGCGGCCGCCACGGCAGCGGCTGCCTCGGCAGGCCTAGTGCCGGAACGTTCAGATGCATCCTCAGCCGGCGCATCCGGCATGGCCGGGTCGATGCCGCAGCCCTCCAGATCGCTCAGGTGCTCGAAGTGGCGGGTGATTCCGTGCTCCTCGAGCGCCCGTGACATGGCCTCCATGCGGCGGTCCATGACGTGGATGTGATCCAGCATGCGGTTGATGGCATTGGCCACCGGGTCCGGCGCATCGCGCACGGCACCGTAGGCATCGAAGCCCATGCGCTTGGCTGTGTCGGCCCGGCGCAGCGTCGCGGGGTCCCTCGCCCGCTCGATTACCCCCCCCGGCACGCCACCCCACGTCCCGGTGCCTTTTACAAATCTCCCAGCCCACGAGACACCTGGGCCCCTCGTCTGCCCGCTT
>NZ_JAIFKJ010000328.1 GCF_019695415.1 Thiohalocapsa sp. | reverse complement strand
GCGCCACGCGCTTGGCGGGGTCGGCCATGTCCATGTTGAACCGGAGCGCCCCGGCGGCTTGATCCAGCTTGTAGTCCTTGGGGCGTGACTGCACGAGCTGGATGAGCTTCATGTGGTCGATGTTCGGCTGCTCGCCGAAGACGATGCGCCCGCCTTTGGGGCCGGCTTCAAGTTTCTTGATGCCGAGCGGCTGCACCTTGAGCTTGAGCGCCGTGATGGCGAAGAGGTGCTCGGTGGGCTCTGGCAGCAAGCCGAAGCGGTCGATCATTTCGACCTTGAGGTCCTTGAGCTCGGCGGGCGTCTCGGCGCTGGCGATGCGCTTATAGGTGACCAGCCGCGTGTGCACGTCCGGTAGGTAGTCGTCGGGCAGCAGCGCCGGGAGGCCAAGGTCGATCTCGGCGCCGTGGTCCAGCGGGCGGTCCAGCTCGGGGGTGCGGCCGGCCTTGAGCGCCTGCACGGCGCGCTCCAGCAGATCCATGTAGAGGGTGAATCCGATCTCATGGATCTGGCCCGATTGCTCCTCGCCGAGCAGCTCGCCGGCGCCGCGGATTTCGAGATCATGGGTCGCCAGGGTGAAGCCTGCGCCCAGGTCTTCGAGCGACTCGATGGCCTCCAGGCGCTTTTTGGCGTCCTCGGTCATCGTCTTGGCGGGCGGGGTGATGAGATAGGCATAGGCGCGGTGATGGGAGCGCCCAACCCGCCCGCGCAGCTGATGCAGCTGCGCCAAGCCCAGCTTGTCGGCGCGGTTGATGACGATGGTGTTGGCGCTCGGTACGTCGATGCCGGACTCCACGATGGTGGTGCACACCAGCACGTTGAAGCGGCGGTGATAGAAGTCCCGCATCACCCGCTCCAGCTCCTTCTCGCGCATCTGGCCGTGGGCGTACTCGACCCGGGCGCTCGGCACCAGGGCCTCGACCTTCTGCGCCATGTTCTCGATGGTCTCCACCTCGTTGTGCAGGAAATAGACCTGCCCGCCGCGGGCGATCTCGCGCTGGCAGGCCTCCTGGATCAGGCCGTCGTTCCAGGGTGAGACGAAGGTCTTGATGGGGTGGCGCTCCACCGGCGGTGTGGCGATGATGGAGAGATCGCGCATGCCGGACATGGCCATGTTGAGCGTGCGCGGGATGGGCGTGGCGGTGAGCGTCAGCACGTCCACTTCGGCGCGTAGGTTCTTGAGCTGCTCTTTGTGCCGCACGCCGAAGCGGTGCTCTTCGTCGATGATGGTGAGGCCCAAGTTCTTGAACTTCGTGTTGCCCTGGAGCAGCTTGTGGGTGCCGACGACGATGTCCACGGTGCCGGCGGCAATGCCGTCCTGAATGGCCTTGGTCTCCTTCTGGTTCTGAAAGCGCGACAGGCTCTCCACCTTGATGGGCCAGTCTGCGAATCTGTCGGCGAAGTTCTGGTAGTGCTGCTGCGCGAGCAGTGTGGTGGGTACCAGCACCGCCACCTGCTTGCCGGCGCTCACGGCGACGAAGGCCGCGCGCATGGCCACCTCCGTCTTGCCGAAGCCCACGTCGCCGCAGACCACCCGGTCCATGGGCTTCGGCTTGGCCATGTCGGCCATGATGGCCTCGATGGCGCGTTGCTGGTCCGGGGTCTCCTCGAACTCGAAGGCGCTCGCGAAGGCCTGGTACTCGGCGCCCGGGTCCGGGAAGGCGACGCCCTGGCGGGCGGCGCGGCGGGCGTAGATGTCCAAAAGCTCGGCGGCCACGTCGTGGGCCTTCTGCGCCGCCTTGCGCTTGATCTTGTCCCATTGGTCGCTGCCCAGGCGGTGCAGCGGCGCATGCTCCGGGGCGGCGCCGGTGTAGCGGGAGATCAGGTGCAGGGAGCTCACCGGCACATAGAGCTTGTCCCCCTTGGCGTACTCCAACGCCAGAAACTCTGTCGTCTCGCCGCCCACCTCCAGGCTCTGGAGCCCCAAGAACCGGCCGACGCCGTGCTCCTCGTGCACCACCGGGGCGCCCTCGTGCAGCTCCGTCAGGTTACGGACCACCGCCTCGCCGTCGCGGGCCTTCTGCTTGCGCCGGCGCCCCTGCCGCACCCGCCCGCCGTAGAGCTGGGTCTCGGTGATGACGGCGAGGCTCGCCTCGGTGTCCGGCCGGGCCCGGGGCTCTGTCTCTTATACCAATCCTGACATGCCGCGCAACAGAGAGGTTGACATACGA
>NZ_JAIFKJ010000559.1 GCF_019695415.1 Thiohalocapsa sp. | reverse complement strand
CCGGACCCGACCGCCCCCAAGTCCTTGACCCCTGGCCGCCGGCGCCTTCCGCCAGGGAGTCGGGGATCGCTGGCTTGCGGATCTGTACGCGCTCGCGCGCCGGCGCCTGGAGGCGGCGGGTGTGGCGAGCGTCAGCGGCGGCGGCCTCTGCACTGCGACCGATGCCGAGCGGTTTTTTTCCTATCGGCGTGATGGTGCGACCGGCCGCATGGCGACGCTGATCTGGCTCTCCGGCGGCGAGCGGTGACTTGATCTCCGAGCCGCGCGGCCGGTGAGCGATCGGCACGGGGCGCCGCCTGCGGCTCGGCGCGGCACGGGCGGCGGCATCTGCGCCAGCGTTGAACTTGCGCCTTCGGACCGTTACTGTCTGCCTCTGCCGCGCAGGTTGGCACCGCGCGCCCCACAGGCTCCCGCTGGCTGACAGATGGCTGATACGAGCATGATGCAATCCACTTTTCGCTCCGGTCATTTCCATGCAACCGAGCCGGCTTCGGCTGGTGCGTCGGCCGCCCCGGCGCCAACAAGCGCGGCACAGCCCCGCGACGCCGCAGGCGCTCGGGCGCGGATGCGCCTCGGTGCCCTGGTGGTGTTTTTGGCGGCGTGGCTGTGCATGTCCTGTGCGGCCGTGGCCGAGTTCACGCCCGTCGGCATGGCGGAGCTGTTTCCGTCGGATCGCCAGAGCAAGACCACGCTCGTCATCAACAAGGTGCTGGAGCGTTTCCACTACCGCAATTTCCGGCTCGATGACAATTTCGCGCAGGAGACGCTGCTCAATTATTTTGAAGATCTGGACCCGAACCGCTCGTTCTTCATGGAGCGGGACATCGAGCGTTTCACGCGCGGCGCCAGCCGACTCGACGACGACCTGGACGAGGGCAAGCTCGACCTCGCCTTCGATATCTTTCGTGTCTACCGCATGCGCGTAGACAGCCGCATCGAGTACGCGATGTCACTCTTGGAGCAGGATTTCGACTTCGACCGCTCGGAGACGTATCGCTTCGACCGCGAGGATGCGGCGTGGGCCAAAAGCGATGCGGAGCTCGACGAGATTTGGCGTAAGCGTGTCAAGTACGACTACCTCACGCTGAAGCTGGCAGACGAGTCCGACGCCGACATCCGCGAGCAGCTGCGCAAGCGCTATGAGGGCATCTCGCGGCGCGTGTACCAATTCACCGCAGACGACGTGTATCAGGCCTTCGTGAATGCCTATACGCGGACGCTCGAGCCGCATACCAGCTACATGTCGCCGAGCACGTCGGAGAACTTCGACATCAGCATGCGGCTCAAGCTGGAGGGCATCGGCGCGGTGCTGAGTGCCGAGAACGAGTACACCGTCATCCAGCGCACCATCGCCGGCGGCCCTGCCCGCCAGTCCGGCCAGGTGCACAGCGGCGACCGCATCATCGGCGTTGCTCAAGGCCAGAGCGGAGAGATGGAAGACGTAGTCGGCTGGCGTCTGCAGGATGTCGTCGACAAGATCCGCGGGCCCAAGGGCTCCCTGGTCCGGCTGGAGATCCTGCCGAAGGCGAGCGGCTCGGGCGGGCGCACGCGCGAGGTTGAGCTGGTGCGCAACGAGATTCGCCTGGAGGACCAAGCCGCGCAGTCATACTTGATCGAGGGGCCGGCCAACGCCCCAAATCTGCGTATCGGGGTCATCGAGGTGCCGGCCTTCTATCGGGATTTCCGTGCAGAGTCCGAGGGCAGTAGGGACTTCACCAGCACCACCCGTGATGTGCGTCGGCTCATCCAGGAGCTGGAAGGCAAGGGCATCGACGGGCTGGTCATCGATCTGCGCGGCAATGGCGGCGGCTCCCTCACCGAGGCCACCTCCCTCACTGGGCTGTTCATCGACCAGGGGCCGGTGGTACAGGTCAAAGATGCGCTCGGCAAGGTCGAAGTCGAAGTGGACCCGGCGCCCGGTGTGATCTATTCGGGCCCGCTTGCCGTGCTGGTGGACCGCAACAGCGCATCCGCGTCGGAGATTTTCGCCGGCGCCATCCAGGACTATGGACGCGGCATCATCATCGGCGAGCCCACCTTCGGCAAGGGCACCGTGCAGACGCTCATCGACCTCGACCGCTACATGCCCGGCAATACCGCGGAGCTTGGCCGGCTGCGGCTCACCATGGCGGAGTTCTTCCGGGTCAGCGGCGGCAGCACCCAGCTCAAGGGGATCGAGCCTGACATCCGCTTCGAGCTGGGGCCGGATTTGTCCGACCATGGCGAGCGCTCGCTGGAGAACGCCCTGCCTTGGGATCGCATTCGTCCCGCGCGCTATGCCCGCTACCGGCCGCTCGACGTGGATGTGCTGCGCCAGCGCTCTGCCGAGCGCATCCTGAAGGACGATGGCTTCCGCATGCTGATCTCCCGCGGCGATCTGCTCTCCGAGATCAATCAGCAGGAAGAGGTTTCCCTGCGTGAGAGCGAGCGCCGGCGCGAGTCGGAGCGCCGCGACCGCGTTCTCGAGCAAGAGCGCGACCGTTTCCTCCGAGCGCGTGGACTCGAGCCGGTGGACGAGGACGCGGACGAGGTGGACGAGGATGCCCTGGAGCGTCAGCAGGAGGTGATCGACCGCATCCAGGCCGAAGAGGCGGCGCGTATCCTGGCCGACGTCATCGTCATCCAGTCCGCTGAAGATCGGCCCCGGGCGGCGATGCGCGACTGAGAGGCGCGCTGTCCGCATCAAGGGTCGCCGCGGCAGTCACCCAGCATCGCGCATCATGTCCAACCAGCACCTCATCCGGACGGTGTCAACCAGCTGTGAGAACAGCCTGTGTCTTCGCAGCGGCTGTCCAATCCGGACTTGCCGGTGCTCCGTGCCGTCGGCCGCCACCGTCCATGAGTGACGGTGTGGTTGCCGGCATCGCCCCGGAGCTGCTCGCCGGGTTCACCGACGACGCAGGCAGGCGCATCCTCGGCGGCGGGCGCGTTGGGCTGGAGAAGGAGGCGCTGAGGGTCACCGCCTCCGGGTTGGTGTCGACTGCCCCGCACCCGCACGGTTTGGGCTCCGCCCTGACCCACCCTTGCATTACCACCGATTTCTCGGAAGCCTTGTTGGAGCTGGTGACGCCAGCCGTGGCTACGGCCGCGGAAGCGCTCGCGACGCTCGATGACCTGCATCGGTTCGTCTACCGCCAGATCGACGACGAGCGGCTGTGGGCGACCAGTATGCCCTGCGTGCTCCATGGCGGCGCGCGGATCCCGCTCGCCGAGTACGGAACCTCCAATGCCGCGCGCATGAAGACCATCTACCGGCGCGGTCTCGGCAATCGCTACGGCCGGGTGATGCAGATCATCGCCGGCGTGCACTTCAACTACTCCGCCGATGAGGCCATTTGGCCGCGGCTCGCCGCGCTGCCACCCGTGGCCGGCGTGGACCAGAGCGGTGATGCACAGGCGCTTCGCTCAGCGCGCTACATGGGCATGGTGCGCAATCTGCAGCGGCTCGGCTGGCTGGTGCCCTATCTGTTCGGCGCGTCGCCCGCGGTGTGCAAGAGCTTTGTGCAGGACGCCGCGACCGATCTCGAATCGTTCGACGCCAGGACCTACTACTATCCCTATGCGACCTCCCTGCGCATGGGGGATATCGGCTACCAGAACCGGCAGGAAGAAGGCACCGGCATGAAGGCCTGCTACGACAGCCTGGATGCCTACATCAAGAGCCTCACCTGGGCCATCGAGACCCCCTGTCCGCAGTACGAGTCTATCGGCGTCAAGGTCAACGGCATTTACGAGCAGCTGAACGACCATGTCCTGCAGATCGAGAACGAGTATTACAGTACCGTCCGCCCGAAGCAGCTGACGGACTGGATGGAGCGGCCCACGCTGGCCTTGCGCCGCCGCGGCGTGCGCTACGTGGAGCTGCGCTCGCTCGACGTGAACGCCTACCACCCGCTCGGCATCGACGCCGAGCAGATGGCCTTCCTGCGGCTGCTCATGCTCTACAGTCTGCTCACCGACAGCCCGCGCATCGACACCCGCGAGCGCCGGGCCATCGATACCAACCAGGTGCTGGCCGCGCACCGCGGACGTGAGCCCGGCCTCAGACTGCAGGCCGGCGCAGCCATGCCAACGCTGCGCGACTGGGCCTGTGCCGTGCTCGATGCCATGCAGCCGTTGGCCGAGCTGCTGGACGTGGGCGCCGACGGCAGCTACGGCCGGAGTCTCGCCGCGCAGCGGGCCAAGGCCGAAGACCCGGAGCTCACCCCCTCCGCGAGCATGCTCGCCGAGATGCGCGCCCGGGGCGAGGGCTTTGCGGAATTTGCGCGCAGACTCACCGAGCAGCATCGGGGGGATTTTCTCTCCACGCCGCCGTCGCCCGAGCGCGCCGCCTGGCTGGACGACCTCACTGCCACCTCCCGCGACCGTCAGCACGCCATCGAGGCGGCGGACGACATCGACTTCGACGAGTTCCTGCACCGCTACTTCGCGCAGAGCGAGCAACAGCCCGTGGCGCTGCGGGCGCCTGTGTGACCCCGACCGGACCGCTCGCGCGCGGCGCCCAGATGCTCGCGGCGCGCTGCGCCTAGGGAGATGCTGATTTATTGGGCGTCCTGCCCCGCGCGGGAAGCGCCAATAAATCGGCGCTTCCTTAGCCCCGTCCGCCGCGGGAGATGCGCTTGAGCGCCCAATCCAGGGCACGGGTGCCGAGCAGGCGCTTGAGGCTGCCCATCAGGTGCGTTGGGACAGTGACGTAATAGCGTGCCCGCGGCCGCGGACTCTCCAAGGCATGCACAAGCTTCTTCAGCACGGCCTCCGGCGGCAGTGTGAAGGGTTGGGCCGGACCCGCCGTCTTGAGCCGCGCTTCCATGCGTCGGTAGGTGGCCTGGTGGACGCTGGCTGTGGCGTCGATGGTGCGAAGATAGACGGCGTAGCCGTTCTCACGGAAGCGGCTCAGAATGGGGCCGGGCTCGATCAGGCTCACGTGGATGCCGCTGCCCGCAAGCTCCAGGCGCAGCGTGTCGGTCAGGCCCTCCAGCGCGAATTTGCTCGCCACATAGGCGCCGCGGTAGGGCAGCGCGACGAGTCCGAGCACGGAGCTGTTCTGCACGATGCGCCCGTGACCTTGGGCGCGCATGAGCGGGATCACGCGGCGGGTCAGGTCGTGCCATCCGAACAGGTTGGTCTCGAACTGTGCCTGCAGGACCGCCCGGCTGAGGTCCTCCACGGCCCCCGGCTGGCCATAGGCGCCGTTGTTGAACAGGGCATCCAGACGGCCGCCGGTGTGTGCAAGGGCGGCCTCGAGGCCGGCCTGGATGCTGGCGGGATCGCGCAGGTCGAGCTGCACCGCGGTGAGGCCTTCGCGCTGTAATCCGGCAACGTCCTCGGCTTGACGTGCGGAGGCGATGACCTTCCAACCGCGGGCAGCGAGGCCGTGAGCGCAGGCGTGGCCGATGCCACTGGAGCAGCCGGTAATGAGGATGCTGCGCGCGGTGGGTGCCGCTGCCGCGCTCGGTGTCGCCATGCAACCGCTCCTTCTAGCTTGAATCCCCGGGTATCAACCCTACCATGGGCAGGTTGTTTGCTCTGCCCTCGGTGAGGACTCGACCATGCCCATTTACGCCTATCGCTGCGAGGCCTGCGGCCACGAGCTGGACGCACTGCAGAAAATCAGCGATGCCCCGCTCACGGATTGCCCTGCCTGCGGTGCCGCGGCACTCAAGAAGCAGTTGACCGCCGCCGCGTTCCGACTCAAGGGTGGCGGTTGGTATGAGACCGATTTCAAGCAGGATGGTAAGAAGAACCTGCACGATGCCGGCGACAAGGAGAAGCCCAAGGAAGGCAAGGACGCAGGCACCGACGGCAAGCAGGGCGGCGGTGAGGCTGCGCAGCCGAAGGCCGATAAGCCTGCCGCGAAGCCAGCGGGCGACACCAAAGCCAAGGCGGCGGCGGGAGCCGGTTGACGCGCTGAGAGGTTGTGAAGAACCCACCGACCTACTGCGGACGCCTCCGGACGCGCCCAGCGGCGTTGCGCAGAGCCGCACAGCGGGTCACTTAGAACGACTAAGCTCCCCACTGTTCGGCTCTGCGCGCCTTGCTGGGCACGCCCGGAGACGCCCTCGCGACGGCCGGCAGATTCTTCACAACCTCTGAGGGGTCCGCCGGGGCCGGCATGCGCGCAGCGACAGCGTCGCGCAGCCGGCCGCCGTGCGGCCGACATCGCGTGCGGCCTGTCAAGCGCGGGCCTGCGGCAGTAGCCCGACCGCCGACCGTGCGACCAAGCTTGGGTCCAGCTCCCCGTCGCGCGTTTTGCCGAACTCCCGCGCCTGACCGCGGGCGAAAAGATTAGAATAGTCTAATATTCTAATTAGAGGAACGCCGACTTATTGGCGTTTCCCGCGCGGGCAGGATGCCCGTCCAATTTTTGGCCGGGATGGTCAATGAATCGGTATCTCCTTGAGAGATCGACATCAGAGGGAGGAGGCCAATGAACGCCCGCATTGC
>NZ_JAIFKJ010000507.1 GCF_019695415.1 Thiohalocapsa sp. | reverse complement strand
GCGAGGGCAGCAGGTCAGAGGTGATTTGGCTGAGCTCGGTCAACACGCGGTCGGGCTTGACCTTGCGAAGCTGTGCATCGTCCTCGCGCAGGCGCAGGGAGCGCGCATCGCCGGCGAAGAGCGCGGTGCGGCAGCCGAGGGTCTGGGCGGGTTGGATGTCGTTGCGTACATCATTGCCGATGTAGAGCACTTCGGTCGGCGAGATATGATGGTGCTGTGCGAGACCGCTCAACGCCAGGGCGTAGATGGCGGTGGACGGCTTGGCCACGCCCTGGCGGTAGGAGAAGGCGCAGCAGCGCGGGTCGACTCCGGCGCTGTTCAGGGGCCGGCCGAGAAAGGCATGCAGCATGAGCGGCGTGTAGAACTGGGCATTGGAGACGATGCCGAGCACCATGCCGCGGCGGGCCAAGGTCTCAACCGTGTCATCGAGTCCAGGCATGGGCCACACCGGGTTTGTCCGCAGTTCGTATTCCAGCGCGAGCTCGCGCGCCTGATCCGGGTCCATGGGTGCGCCGAGCTTTGCGAGCAGCGCCTGCCAGACGGCGACGATGTCCACCTCCGGGTGATCGACCCCGCGGGCGCGGCTCGCGACGTGCTCTTGCTGGATCTCCGCCTTGAGCATCGCCGGGCCATCGAATGCCGCCGGCAGGGCAGCGGCGCTGAGCCCCGCCGCGGTCCATGCCTCGGCGAAGGCGCCTTCGGCCGCGCTGGTGGCGGTGAGGCCGATGTCGCCGCTCCCGGAGATGACAAGCGTGCCGTAGACATCGAAGACGACGGCCCGGATTCCCGGTAGGGGCTCCAGTCGCGGAACCGCCGCCGTCGGCTGGGGCGTCAATGGCTTGGTGAGCGCGCGCACGCGCTCAACCAGATGGGACTCGGCGTCCGGGGTCATGAGATGTCTCGTCAATCAGCTTCGGAGCAGCCAGAGGCGCTCCGGTGCCAGAAAACGGGCCAACAAGGCAGCGCCGTCGGCGGCGGCGAAGGTCGGTGACGGTGGCGCCGCGGCGACGGCTGCATAGATGGCCGCGAGATGCTCACCGTAGCCCTGCACCGAGTAGTGGGCCGCAATAATGGCGCGGTTCTGATCGATGAGTGCCGCATCGGCCGACACAGTGAGCGCCTGCGGGCGCAGCTCGCCGCGCGCAGCCGGGTCATGGCGGAGTCGGCGGATGACCTCCTCCTGGGCGGGCTCGTCCAACCGGCCGAAGTCGATCATGTCATCGTGCAGAACATGCTGCCAGGCGCGCTCGGCGGCGTCCGCGACGGCCCAGCCGAAGGCGGCTGCACGCTGCGTCGCCGCGGTCTCGAAGACGCTGCGCAGCCGCGAGCTGTCCAGCCATTCGAGCGGCACCAAGAGGCGATCGTAGAGCCCAGGCAGCTGCACCCCGGTGGCGGTGAAATCCGCCGTGATCTCCGGCAGGTCGCGGCCTGCCAGTGGTCGGCCGAGCAGCCAGGGCTCTAGAAAGGCCAGGCCAAAGCCCTCGGCGATGCTGGTGGTCACCAACGCGTGGCTGTCGGCGACGAGCGCCGGAAACGGTCGGCCACCAGCGCCCACCTCGAACGCCATCCGGAGGCCCAGCTCCGCCGAGAGTGCTACCCAGCGCCGATAGGCCGGCACTTCCTGGGGGTTCTGCGGCGCCTGGGTGGTGGCGAAGCGGTCCTCCTCTCCCGCCAGTGCGGCCCAGAGCAGCAGCTCGCCGAGGTTTTTGCGGCGGATGGCGCGGGTCGGATAGAGCCAGAGGCGCTGGCCATCGGCGCGCCGTTGTTGTGCATGACCGTGCTCTGCCGACCCGGAATCGGGCGCCGGACCCAGGGATACGGCGTTGGGCAGGGTGTGAAGCTGGGCCTGCGGGACGCCTGCCGCGGCAAGAAAGTCCCGGTCGCGCCGGTTCAGTGCCGCATAGTGGATCTGGGGTGCGAGCGGGTAAAGCAGGGCTGAGAGTCGCCCGACGTCACCATCCGCCAAGTCGCGACGCAGGCGCGCGTAGAGCAGTGGGCGGCCGTCTTCAGCAAAGTCGTGAGGCTGCAGCAGCAGGTGCTGGCCGTCGCGGGCGAGCCGCAGCACGGCGCCCGGCAGTGCCGTGTTCTTGCCAAGGCTGTGGTTGTGCAGGTGCCAGATGTCCGGTACGCCCTTCAAGGCCTCTCGCGCGGCCCGTACCATGGCCGCGGCCAGGGTGTCGG
>NZ_JAIFKJ010000053.1 GCF_019695415.1 Thiohalocapsa sp. | reverse complement strand
CTATCTCCCGGCTGCGTGGTGTCTGTCCTCGTGTCTGCGCGCTGCGTCGTGCTGCTGCAGCTAACGCTTGGATAGCGACGGCCCGCGTGCCTAGCCCTACCCGGTCACCCGCACCATCGGCATGGTGGCCGACATCTGCCGACAGGGCGCCGGCGAGCACGCCCGCGTCGAAGGCCTCATCGGCGAGGGGGCCGATCCGCATCTTTACAACCCCAGCCACGACGATGTGGTCGCACTGCAGAACGCGGACGTGGTGTTCTACAACGGGCTGATGCTCGAGGGGAAGATGACGGACATGCTGCTTCGCATCGCGCGGCGGGGCCGTCCGATTTATGCGGTGACCGAGACCATTCTCGAACAGGGCGATTACGTGATGACCGACGCGGAGCATCTTTACGACCCGCATGTGTGGATGGACGTGGGCGGGTGGATGCGTGCGGTCGACGTCGTGGCCGACGCCCTGGCCCAGTACGATCCGACCCACGCCGCGTCGTATCGCGCCAACGCCGAGGCTTACAGGCAGAAGCTTGAACAACTCGACGCCTATGCGCGGCAGGTGATCGGCTCGATCCCCGAAGACAAGCGAGTGCTGGTCACCGCCCATGATGCGTTCAACTACCTGGGCCGGGCCTACGGCCTGGAGGTGCGGGGGATTCAGGGCCTGAGCACGGAGAGCGAAGCCGGCGTGCAGGACATCGAGCATCTCGTGGGGTACCTGGTCGACAACGACATTCCCGCGGTGTTCGTGGAAACGTCGGTGGCGGACAAGAACGTCCGCGCCCTGGTCGAAGGCGCCCGGGCGCGGGGGCACGAGGTGAAGATCGGCGGGGAGTTGTATTCCGACGCCATGGGCCCGGCGGGCAGCTACGAAGGCACGTACATCGGCATGATCGACCACAACGTCACGACCATCGCGCGTGCCCTGGGCGGCGACGCGCCTGCCGGTGGAATGAGCGGCAGGCTTTCGCGGCCGCACGGTGAATGACGCCAGCGCAGCCGAATTCGATCGGACCGCAAGGAAACCCACCAGGATGAATCGCATCGCGACACTGCAGACCCCGCCCGACCCGGCCGCGCCGCCGTCGCGGTCATCGTCAACGTCGCCGGCCCATCCGGCCGATGTGCCCCTGGCGATCGACGATCTGACCGTCGCCTACCATCGCAAGCCGGTGCTGTGGGACATCGACCTGGACATCCCCGAGGGCAAGCTGGTCGGGATTGTCGGGCCCAACGGGGCGGGCAAGAGCACGCTGATCAAGGCGTGCCTGGACCTGGTGCCCAAGGCCTCGGGGCGGGTGCTGGTCTATGGCAAGCCCTATCGCAGGCAGCGGGCGCTGGTCGGCTACGTGCCCCAGCGCGAGAGCGTGGACTGGGACTTTCCGGTCAACGCGCTGGACGTGGTGGCGATGGGCACCTACGGGCAGCTTGGTTGGTTCAAACCCGTCGGCCGCAAGCAGAAGGACGCGGCGCGCGAGGCGCTGGACCGGGTGGGCATCGCGCACCTGGCCGACCGGCAGATCAGCCAGCTTTCCGGCGGCCAGCAGCAGCGGGTGTTCCTGGCCCGGGCGCTGGCCCAGGATGCGGCGTTGTACTTCATGGATGAGCCTTTCGCGGCAGTCGATGCGGCCACGGAGCGGGCGATCGTCACGCTGCTGCACGAATTGAAGCAGCAGGGCAAGACGTGCCTGGTCGTTCATCACGACCTGGCGACGGTCAGCCAGTATTTCGACTGGCTGGTGCTGTTGAACATGCGTGTGGTCGAGGCCGGGCCGACCGAGCGGGTGTTTACTTCCGAGAATCTCAAGGCGACCTACGGCGGGCGGTTGAGCCTGCTCGAAGAGGCCGGCCAAGCCCTCAGCCAGGCCGGCCGGTAGGCGATGGGCATGCGTTGGACCATGGCAATCGTGATCGGCCTGTTGTGCGCGGCGAACCTCGCTTCGGCGGGACCGGCGCATGGGACCGACTCCGCCCGAACCATCGGGCAGGACGATCGGCCGCTGATCGACTGGCCCTCGCTGCCGCAGATCGTCGAAGTCGCCACGCTGCAGAACTACAACACCCGGCTGGTCGTGCTCAGCACCTCGGCCCTGGGCATCGCCTCGGGCCTGGTCGGGACGTTGCTGCTGCTGCGCAAGCGATCGCTGATGGGCGATGCCCTCTCGCATGCGACGCTGCCGGGGAT
>NZ_JAIFKJ010000587.1 GCF_019695415.1 Thiohalocapsa sp. | reverse complement strand
CGTGACCGACTACAAGCACACCCTGAACCTCCCGAAGACCGGCTTCCCGATGAAGGCCAACCTGGCCCAGCGGGAGCCGGAGATGCTCAAACGCTGGGAGGCGGACGACGTCTATGGTCAGGTGCGCGCGGCCCGCGCCGGCGCCGAGCGCTTCGTCCTACACGACGGCCCGCCCTATGCCAACGGCGAGATCCACATCGGCCACGCCGTCAACAAGGTGCTTAAGGACATCATCGTCAAGGCGCGCACCCTCGACGGCCTGGATGCGCCCTATGTGCCGGGCTGGGACTGTCATGGCCTGCCCATCGAGCTGCAGGTGGAAAAGAAAAAGGGCAAGCCCGGGCAGAAGATCAGCGCGACCCAGTTCCGCCACGCCTGCCGCGACTATGCCGCACGGCAGGTGGACGGGCAGCGCACGGACTTCAAGCGTTTGGGTGTGCTGGGCGACTGGGACAGGCCGTACCTCACCATGGACTACCGCTTCGAGGCGGACATCGTCCGCTCCCTGGCGCGCATCTTTGAGCGCGGGCACATCCACCAGGGCAGCAAGCCGGTGCACTGGTGCATCGACTGCGGCTCGGCGCTGGCCGAGGCCGAGGTCGAATACGCCGATAAGACCTCCATGGCCATCGATGTGCGCTTCCGGGTGTTGGACGAAGAGGCGCTGTTCGCCCGCTGCCATTCCGTGCCCGATGGCCACGGCGATGGCCCGATGTCGGTGGTCATCTGGACCACGACGCCCTGGACCCTGCCCGCCAACCAAGCAGTCGCCCTGAACCCGGAGCTCGAATACGCACTGGTGCAGACGGACGGTCAGGGGGCGACGGAGCATGGCCGCGAGCGCCTGCTGGTGGCCGAAGGCCTGCTGCGCGACACCATGGACCGCTGGGGCATCGAGCACTACCGCGTCATCGCTTACGGCCGCGGCGATGCCTTCGAAGGCTTGAAGCTCCAGCACCCGTTCTACAATCGCGAGGTGCCCATCATCCTCGGCGAGCATGTCACGCTGGAGGCCGGCACCGGCGCAGTGCACACCGCCCCCGGACACGGCCTGGAGGACTACATCGTCGGCAGCCGCTACAAGCTCGCGGTGGACAATCCGGTGGGCGGCGACGGACGTTTTCTGCCGGACACGCCGATCTTCGCCGGCGAGTCCGTCTGGGATGCCAACGAGCAAGTGGTGGAGACGCTCAAGGCCCGCGGCGCCCTGCTCTTAGGCTCGCGCTTTCAGCACAGCTATCCCCACTGCTGGCGGCACAAGACGCCCATTATCTTCCGCGCCACCCCGCAGTGGTTCATCAGCATGGATCAGGCCGGCCTGCGCGAGGCGGCGCTCGATGAGATTGCCAAGGTGCACTGGATGCCGGATTGGGGCCAGTCCCGCATCGATGCCATGGTGCGCAACCGCCCGGATTGGTGTATCTCGCGTCAGCGCACCTGGGGCGTACCCATTCCGCTCCTCGTGCACAAACAATCGGGCGAGCTTCACCCGCGCAGTGCCGAGCTGATGGAAGCAGTCGCCGAGCGCATCGAGCAGAAGGGCGTCGACGCCTGGTTCGACCTGCACCCGGCGGACCTGCTTGACGAGACCGAAGGCGCTGAATATCACAAGGTGCAGGACACGCTGGATGTCTGGTTCGACTCCGGCGTCACCCACGCTTGCGTGCTGGAGCGCAACGATCCTGAGTCCGGCTGGCCCGGACTCAGCAGCCCGGCGGACCTATACCTGGAGGGATCGGACCAGCACCGCGGCTGGTTCCAGTCGAGCCTGCTTACGTCGGTGGCCATGTACGAGCGCGCACCGTACCGGCAAGTGCTGACCCACGGCTTCACCGTGGACCAGCAGGGGCGCAAGATGTCCAAGTCTCTAGGCAACGTCGTCAAGCCACAGGAGGTCATGAAGACCCTGGGCGCCGACATCATTCGGCTCTGGGTCGCGGCGACGGATTACCGCGGCGAGATGGCCGTCTCCGACGAGATCTTGAAGCGCACCGCCGACGCCTACCGGCGCATCCGCAACACCGCGCGCTTCCTCCTCGCCAATCTGAACGGCTTCGATCCGGCGGCGAACCTGATCGCGCCCGATGCGATGCTGGCGCTCGACCGCTGGGCCGTCGACCGCGCCCACCAGCTCCAGCAGCAGATCGCGGCGGCTTATCAGGGCTACCAGTTCCACCAGATCTACCACCGCCTGCACAACTTCTGCGTGGTGGACATGGGCGGCTTCTACCTGGATGTCATCAAGGACCGCCAATACACCACGCAAGAAGACAGCCTGCCGCGGCGCTCCTGCCAGACGGCCATGTACCACATCGTCGAAGCCATGAGCCGCTGGCTAGCACCCATCTTGAGCTTCACCGCAGATGAAATCTGGCAGCACATCCCGGGCGAGCGCGACCCCCACATCTTTACCGCCGCCTGGTACGGCGGGCTCTTCCCGCTGGATGCTGGCGCCGCGCTGGACAGGGAGGCTTGGGCACAGGTACTGGCGGCGCGCACCGCCGTCGGCAAGCATCTGGAGACAGCGCGCAATGCGGGCGTCATCGGAGCGGCACTGGATGCCGAGGTGGACCTTTACTGCGCGCCAGATCTGGCAGACATCCTCGGCAGACTCGCTGACGAGCTGCGCTTCGTGCTCATCACGTCCGAGGCCCGCCTACACCCGCTGGAGCTGCGACCGGACAGCGCTGCCGACACCGATCTCACCGGCCTCGCTGTGCAGGTGAGTGCCAGCCCGCACGCCAAGTGCACCCGCTGCTGGCACCATCGGCCCGACGTGGGCGCTGATCAGGCGCATCCCGAGCTGTGTGGGCGCTGTGTCGAGAACGTCGCCGGGCAGGGCGAGGTGCGCCGCATCGCCTGAGACAACGCCGATTTATTGGCGTTTACTGTGCAGGCGAGCACGTCCGATTTTGGCCAGGATGGTCAACACATCGGTATCGGTCTCTCCCTGAGCATCGGTCTCTCGCGCCTTGCGACATTGCGGTTGATGCCGCCGTCGACCACTGCTCCGCAGCCTGCCCGCGTCGTCCCGTCGCCTGTGTAACTGCATCCCAAACAGCCACAGTCGTGGCTTTGCGCCCGAAAAAGGCCGGCTTTCCATTATACCGCTCGTCGGATGGATAAACTGATCTAATTGAGAGAGCACTTATATAAGTACATTCTTCGATACCGGCATAGCCAATGGTTTCTACTGAGTCATGCACGGCGAAGCCATGATCGAGGCTGCGTTTCACCCGAGCAGCGCCCCTAATGACCGAACACCAACACTCGAGGAATTGGCAGACATATAAGAAAATACTCAATTAATAAATCCGCCGCATAGGCATGGCAAATGACGGCGATAGGAACAAATGCCGCTCGCCCGCTTGACTCCCTTGCCGCTGTCTATATCCTCCCCCGGCAGTCGATTGGACAAACACCGACAGTCACCGAGTCAAACGCTCGGGAAATCACGCCGAGGCGGCATAAGCACTGGCTGATGATGCCCAGGCCGATGATCGAAGGGATATCGACAAAATCTGGTCACGCCACTCAAAGAGCCAGGCCGCAATCGGCAGACGCCGCATGATGCGATCGGCAGTCTCCTCAAGGATGTCCAAACGAATGCGCCCGACCCCTGGACGGTCGGCCTAACGCCGCAGCCAGGCAGGCAAGCGCGGCGAGTCAGCAAAAACGGCAGCGCCACACGCCTGCCCCAAAAGCCAATCAAAGGTGGAGTGAAGCCAATGTCCGAAGTGAATCAGAAACGCCGCGATTTCCTCGCGTTCAGCGGTAAGGCCGGCGTGGCCACGCTGGTCGCGCAGGCGGCGGGTATCAACCTCGGTATCGTTGATGTCGTCAAAGCGGAGGCCGGCGGCAAGGTCGACCCCTTCCGCTTCGCCATCATCAGTGACGCGCACCTCTACAGCATGGACGATCACAAGTTCGATCAGCAGCTGATCGACGCCGTGAACAAGGTCAACAACATGAATCCGATGCCGGACTTCGTGCTGTTCGGCGGCGACGTGGCCCAGAACGGCACCGAGGACCAGCTGGTCAAGGGGCAAAAGATCCTGTCCGAGCTCAAGATGCCCATGAAGATCATTCCGGGCGAGCATGACTGGTACCTCGACATGGGTGAGGCCTGGCGCGGCCTGTTCGGCGACGAGACCTGGTCGTTCGACCACAAGGGTGTGCACTTCATCGGTCTGAACTCGATCCTGGTGGAGGACTTCTGGACCCCAGCGGGCCTCTCCCCGAAAGAGCGGATGACGGTCATGGAGATGCTCGAGAGCCCGATCCCGGGCCCCTGGGGCGTGCACGAGAAGCAGCTCGAGTGGCTTGCGAAAGACGTGAAGGATCTCGCCCCCAGCACGCCCATCGTCATCTTCACCCACTCACCGCTGTGGGACTACTACCCGCGCTGGAACTTCCAGACCTCGGATGCCCCGGAAATCCGCGAGATCCTGTCGAAGTTCGACAACGTCATGTCCTATCACGGCCATGTCCATCAGACGCTCTACAACCGCATCGGCAATATGTCGTCGGTGGCGGCCATGAGCACCTCCTGGCCCTGGCCTTACCCGCCGGTGGAGCTGGCCTACCCCGAGACCCGCATGAACCGCGCCGACCCGTCCATCGCCACCGACGGGCAGGGTGTGCAGCTCATCGATCTCAGCGAGAGCTTCGAGGGCTTGGTCCAGTACAAGCCCTTCGAGGACTCTCTGACGCCGTTTATGCAGGACGGCTTCAAGGTCTGACGCACGCATCGCCGCGCGCCGGCGGCTGCCCTCGGTGGCTGCCGGCGCAGCTCCCGGCGACGCCGCGCGCACTCATGCCACCGGACGCACGCCACGATACAAGGCCGCCGACAAGCCCCGCCGGGGCAGCTAACAGCGGCCCGCCATACCGAACCTGGAGGAGTCAACCTCAATGAAAACCCGCATCGCCATTCGCCGCGCCCTGGGACTCGGCGGCATCGCCGCCGCCACTGTTGTCGCCAGCACCGTCTTCGCCCGCCCCCCGTTCACCGAGGAAGAGCTGGCGGCGCAGATGGATAGCCTCTACGAGGTCATCCAAGTGGGTTACGACCTCTGGCACGGCAGTGAGCCCAAGATGACCAGCAACGGCCTCGCCTGCGCCAACTGCCATCCGGACACCGCCGCTTCCAACCCGCAGACCTTCCCCAAGTACATGACCATGTACGGCAAGGTCGTGCCCTGGCAGGAGATGGTGAACTGGTGCATCGAGAACCCGCAGCTCGGCGAGCGGTTCGACCCGCAATCCGATGAGATGACGGCCATGAAGGCCTACGCCATGTACCTGCACCGCGGCCTGCCTATCGAGCCTGGTCTCGCGTCCGAGCAGACGGCCGCGGTGCCGGTGGCCTTCGGCACCGGCTTCAAGCGTGAGCCCACGGGTCTCGGTGTCGACACTCGCGAGTACGTGCCCGAGCGTCGCTGATCCCGGCCCCAGAGCCGGCACCAGCAGTGCCGCACGTCGGTGGGAGGGGAGAATCCCTGCCCTCCCACCGGCCCCGATTCGAACATCACCGGCGGCACCCGCCGCGGTTGACGCCATGCGTATTGCCCTTTTTCTGCCGCTGCTGACCGCGCTCACGGTGGCGCCTGCGGCGGTCTTGGCCGAGCAGCGCTGCGATACCAGTCAGCACCCGCTTTCCGCCCCCACCGAGCGCTTCGTCGACAATAGCGACGGCACCGTCACCGACAGCGCATCCGGCCTCATGTGGATGCGATGCGCCCTCGGCCAGGCCTGGAACGGCGAGACCTGTGACGGCGAGGCAAAAGCCTATGCCTGGCCCGCCGCCCAGGCCGCCGCCGACGAGGTCAACGCGAGCGGCGAGCACTTCTTCAACGACTGGCGCGTGCCCGGCCTGCGCGACCTCGCGCTGATCATCGAGCGCGGCTGTGAGGACCCGCGCATCAACCTGTCCGTGTTTCCGAACACGGCGTCAGATTTCTTCTGGACCGCCAGCGCGCGGGAGGACGACCCCGACCAGCGTGTTTATGCGCTGAGCTTCGGCCCTGAGGGCGTAGAGCCCCACGCCCCGAGCCTTGCCCACCACCTGCGCCTGGTCCGGACCGCCAAATGAATAGGCTTTCTGATCCGCGTGCGGGCGCTCCGGCGCCGCTCGATCGGCGCCGCCGCATGCTCGCCCAGACTGCGGCCTGGCTCCCACTCGCAGCCTGTGGCCTGCGACGGGCAGCTGCCGCCGATGTGATGCCGCCCCCCGGCGCTGCAGAGGCCGCACTGGCGGCGCTCGGCGCGGCCACCCCGGCGGGCGCCACAGAAGCGCCGGATCGGGTCCGGTTGACGCTGCCGGACTTCATCGAAGACGGTGCTTCGGTACCCGTCCCGGTGACGAGCCCGCTGCCCGGCCTGGAAGAAATCTACACGTTCGCCGACATGCACCCTCAGCCCCCCGCTTCACACTTTCGCATGGGTCCAGGCCAC
>NZ_JAIFKJ010000216.1:5005-6458 GCF_019695415.1 Thiohalocapsa sp. | reverse complement strand
TCGTCCTCCGACACGACAACCCGCCCGCCCGCCCCTCCGTCTCCGGGGGAAAGGACGAGCGGGTGGACGTCGTCCGCACCAACCCGCCGTTCGTCGGGCGTGAGGAGGACGGGATCGAGTCGAACTTCCCCCAGCACTTCCGCACCCGCGAGACCGCCGACCTATTTCGCGCCCTGATCAGCCGGCTGCTCAAACCCGGCGGTCGCGCGGCCGTGGTCCTGCCCGACGGCTCGCTCTTCGGCGAGGGCGTCAAGACCCGGCTCAAGGAGCACCTGATGGAGGAATGCAACCTCCACACCATCGTGCGCCTGCCGAACTCCGTCTTCCGCCCCTACGCCTCCATCGGCACCAACCTGCTGTTCTTCGACAAGGGCGCGCCGACCCAAACCATCTGGTACTGGGAACACCAGGTGCCCGCCGGCCAGAAGGCCTATTCCATGACCCGGCCCATCCGCCTGGAGCACCTGGCCGACTGCGCCGCCTGGTGGGGCGGGCCGAACCGCGAGGGACGGGCAGAGGGCGAGCGCGCCTGGAAGGTCAACGCAGAGGACGTGAAGGCTCGCGGTTACAACCTCGACATCAAGAATCCCCACACCGTGGCCGAGGATCACGGCGACCCCGAGACGCTGCTGGAGGACCTGACCAACGCCGAGGCCGAGGTGGCGGCGATTCGCGACCAGTTGAAGCTGATCCTGTCGGAGGCGCTGCTGAGATCAGTTCGGTAGGCTGGGTAGAGCGGAGCGAAACCCAGCAATCAAGACCTTACGGTGGCGCCAAAGAGCTGGAAACTGAAGGCTGAAAACCCCGTCCGCCTCGCTCCGACGCTGGAGCGTGGGAGCCAGTCGCAAAAACCCCGTCCACCCACTCTATTCGGAACGACCATGCACCCGACCATCGCGCAAAAGGCACCCGAGATCGCGGCACTCTGCCGCCGATACGGCGTGCGGCGTCTCGATCTTTTCGGCTCGGCCGCGCGCGGGAGTGACTTCGACCCCGAACGCAGTGATGCGGACTTCCTGGTCGAGCTTGAGGACAGCGAGGGCGCGTCGCCTCGACTGCCCCGCATACTAGGCTTGGAGCGGGATCTAGAGCTGTTATTACAACGGCCGGTGGATCTGATCGAGCGCCATGCGCTCGACAACAGCCGCAACTACATTCGCCGCCGCTCAATTCTGCGGGGCGCGGAGTTGATCTATGGCTGACGTTCCGGCGCACGACGTGGCCCTGCTGCTCGACATGCTGCTCGCCGCCCGCGACGCACGGGGGTTCGCGGACGGATTGACCAAACAGCGATTCCTATCCAGCCGACTCCATCAAAACGCCATCATCCGCTCGCTGGAGGTCATCGGCGAGGCGGCTGGCCGGGTCTCGACCGGATCGACCTCTGCGCTGCCGGCAATCCCTTGGCGGGAGATCATCGGCATGCGTCATCGGCTGATCCACGGCTACGCGA
>NZ_JAIFKJ010000216.1:0-4995 GCF_019695415.1 Thiohalocapsa sp. | reverse complement strand
TCATGGTCCCGAGACGCCTTGCCTAGAAGCTCCAGACCACGCGCCTCCTTCCCGGCTCCCCGTTGCGCACGCAACTGGAAGCGGGTCTCGGCATCGGCCTCGGCCAGCATGACGCTGGACATCTCCTCGAAGAGCCGGGCGACGCTGGTGCCACGGGCTCGGGCGACAACCTCCAGTCGCCGGAGTTTTTCGTCTGGGAGATCCAGGGTGAGTGCGGTCATGTTCGTACCTCCCGCAACAGATCCTCGGGTGTCATCAATTTGAGCGCCGGAAACCTCAGGTCCATCCCCTGGAGATCCCGTAAGAAGGCTGGGGTCAGGTCGCACATGTAACATCAAGCGCTCGCCTCGCAGTATGCACAATTTTTCACTAACCTCATCGAATGCCCAACGAGTCCGTCAGCCCGAAGCCAAGCAGTACATTGTTCGTGCCGTCGTGCGCGCAATCAAAGAGTCCAAAAATGAAAGACAGTGACCGCTACGCCAAGTTTGTCGAATGGTCGGAGGAAGACCAATGTTACGTGGGCAGTTGTCCTGGCTTGATGTTTGGCGGCTGCCACGGAGACGACGAGGTGTCCGTCTTCAAAGAACTCTGCGAGCTTGTGGAGGAGGTCGTACAGCTTTATAGAGAAGACGGCAAAGAACTTCCGCCGCCCACAGCGGGCCGGGACCTTGTCAATCAATTGCAAGACGTCGCCTAACGGTAAGCATGGAAATACGCTTGTCGCTATACCTTATGACATACATGAAGATGCAGTCATTCCGGTGACAGCGTCGATGATCTAACCGGCCCCGCGCAACATCTCCGCTGCATGGGCGCGGGTGGTGTCGGTGATCTCGGTGCCGCCGAGCATGCGGGCGATCTCGTCCACGCGGGCGTCTTCGCCGAGCGGGGTGATGCCGGTGTAGGTCTGGCCGTCCACGGCCTGTTTTTCCACTTTGAGCTGCTGGTGCGCCTGGGCGGCGACCTGGGGCAGATGGGTCACACAGAGCGCCTGGCGGGCCTCGCCCAGGCGGCGCAGCAGGCGGCCGACGATCTCGGCCACGCCGCCGCCGATGCCGACGTCCACCTCATCGAACACCAGCGTAGGCACACTGCCGAGCTCGGCCGTGGCCACCTGGATGGCGAGGCTGATCCGTGACAGCTCACCGCCGGAGGCGACCTTGGCCAACGGCTGCATGGGCTGCCCAGGATTGGCGCTCACCTGGAAGGCGATGGCATCGAGCCCGTGCGCGCCCACTTGAGCGGCTTCACCGGCCTCGACGGCGACCGCAAACCGGCCGCCGTCCATGCCGAGCGTCTGCATGGATGCCGTCACCGTCTCCCCCAGGCGCTCGGCAGCGACACGGCGCGCGTCACTCAGTGCTTGCGCGGCCTCGCGCAGTGCAGTGAAGGCTGCCTCTCGGTCGGCCTCCAGCGTCCCGAGGGCCTGGTCGTCCTGCTCTAGGGTCGAGAGCTCCGCCTGGCGCGCCGCGAGGGTTTCCGTGAGCTGTTCCGGTTGGATGCGGTACTTGCGGGCCAGGTCATGGATGCGGCCCAGGCGCTCTTCTACCTCGGCGAGGCGCGCCGGGTCCATGTCGAGGTCGTCCAGGTACTGGCGCAGGTTGGCGGCTGCCTCCTCCACTTGCACGGTGGCGCTGTCGATGAGCTCGCGGGTCTCGTTGAGCTTGGGGTCGATGTCGCCGAGTCCGGCGAGCTCGGAGCCCGCACGGCCGAGCTGATCGCGCAGCGCGGCGTCGCCCTCGTAGAGCAGCTCAACCAGCGCGGCGGCTGTGCCCTGCAGGCTGCCGAGGTTGGCAAGCCGGCGCTGCTCGACGTCCAGTGCATCCAGCTCGCCGTCGGCAAGGCCAAGCTCGCTGAGCTCTGCCACCTGAAAGCGCAGCAGGTCCATGCGCTCGGCGCGCTGCGCCTGCGCCGCCGTGAGCTCGCGCCAGCGGGTATCCAGCTCGCGCCAGCGCCGGTACAGCTCGGCCACCTCGGCGGCCTGCTGCTGCTGGCCGCCATAGGCATCCAGCAGCGTGCGCTGGGCGGCCGGGCGCAGCAGCGATTGGTGCGCGTGCTGGCCGTGAATATCCACCAGCAGGTCGCCCAGCTCGCGAAGCTGGGCGCCGCTGGCCGAGCGGCCATTGATGAAGGCCCGGGCGCGGCCCTCGCGCACCAGCACCCGGCGGATGACACACTCCTCGCCGTCGTCCAGGGCCTGTTCCGCGAGCCATGTCTGGGCCTCGGGGCAGCGGGTCAGGTCGAAGCCTGCAGAGACCTCCGCGCGCTCGCAGCCGGTGCGGATCATGCTTGGGTCGGCCTTCTCGCCGAGGACCAGTCCGAGGGCGTCGATGAGGATGGACTTGCCGGCGCCGGTCTCACCGGTGAGCGCGGTCATGCCGGCGCTGAGCGTCAGCTCCAGCCGGCTCATGATGACGAGGTCGCGGATGGCGATATGCGTGAGCATGGTTCCGTGGCTCGATACGATACGCGGGGCGGTTGCCGGTGGCGGTCGGATGGGCGCGCGGCCCGGGTGTGACCTCAACAGGCGCCGTCGGCCCGACCCTCGCTGGCCCAGCCGAGCTTGGCACGCAGGATGCTGAAATGGTCGTAGCCGCGCGGGTGGAGCAGTTTGACCCGATGGCGGCTGCGGCGGATGTGGATGGCGCGCCCCTCCGCCAGCGGCAGATTGATCTGCCCGTCGCAGGTGAGGCGCACCTGCTCGTGCTCGTAGTCGCGAATGCGCAGCTCGATCGTGCTGTCGCCGCCGATGACCAGCGGTCGGTTGCTCAGGGTGTGCGGGCAGATGGGTACCAGCAGCAGGGCATCCAGCGCCGGATGCACCAAGGGGCCGCCGCCGGACAGGGCGTAGGCCGTGGAGCCGGTGGGCGTGGAGACGATGACACCGTCGGAGCGCTGGGCGTTGACGAATTGACCGTCGATCCAGGTCTCGAGCTCGATCATGCGCACGCTGTTCCATTTGTGCACCACGACGTCGTTGACAGCGCGGCCCTCGGTGCCGTCGGTGTGAACGTCCAGCATGGCGCGGGCGTCGGCCCGGTACTCGCCGGCCAGAATCTGGTCCAGGCGCTCTTCCAGGTGGTCGGGGGAGATGTCCACGAGGAAGCCCAGCCGACCCAAGTTGATGCCGAGCAGCGGTACGTCCGCCGGCGCCAGCTCGCGAGCGGCGTGCAACAGCGTGCCGTCGCCGCCGACGACGATGACCAGGTCGCAGGCGGCGCCGAGCTCCGGGATGCTGAGACCGGCCGCGGCGTCGATGCCCAGTGTGTCACTGGTCATGACCGCGGATTGGGCATCGAAGTGCACGTCCAGGCCCCGATGGCGCAGGTGCGCGGCCAGCCGGGCAATGGTGCTGGCCAACTGGGGGTCCTGGTGCTGCTTGCCGATGATGCCGGCGACGTGGAACTGGCTCATGGTTGGCTCACTGCGCTGCCGCGGCTGGCGGCGGCCGCCGCGCCTGCGGGGCCAGCGGGGACGGTAGCATGGCCCAGCGGGCGCGCCAACTCGCTGTGGGAGGCGCGTGCAACGTGTTAGGTGGCGTCCAGCCTGCGGCGACGCGCCGCCGGTGCCAGGGCTCGCCGGGCGGTTGACACCCGCGAGGCTCCGCCCTAGATTGACAGTGTTAGCACTCGGTGCTTTGGAGTGCTAAACCCGCGCCGGCGTTGCCGCCGAGACGCGCGCACGGGATTGGCGCCGACGCGCCGGCTCCGGCTGCGGGCACAGCCGCGTATAACCTCCGCATAAGCGTTCAGCCACATGGCCAACAGCAGTCAATCGCGCACCAGTGATACCAAGATCTCGCTCCCCGGCGGTGGGCAGATCAGCGAGCGCGCGCTGCATTTTCTGAAGGCCCTCATCGAGCGCCACATTCGCGACGGCCAGCCGATCGGCTCCCGGACGCTCGCGCGGGACGCCGGTCTGGACCTGAGTCCAGCCACCGTGCGCAATGTGATGTCCGACTTGGAGGAGCTGGGGCTCGTGGCCTCGCCGCACACCTCTGCCGGGCGCGTGCCCACGGTGTCGGGTTACCGGCTGTTCGTGGACAGCCTGCTCACGGTATCCCCGATGGACGACGCCCTAATGGACAAGATGCGCTCGGGCTTCGAGCCGGGTGGCGAGTCCAAAGTGCTTGTCGAAACGGCTTCGCGGTTGCTCTCGGGGGTCACGCACCTGGCCGGGATGGTCATGGTGCCGCGGCATGAGCGGGAGGTATTTCACCAGATCGAGCTCCTGAAGCTCTCCGGCACGCGCGTGCTGGCGATTCTGGTCACCGCAGATGGGGAGGTGCACAACCGCATCATCCACACCGAGCAGGAGTGCTCTCCATCGCATCTGCAGCAGGCGTCAAACTATCTGACGGAGATGTTCTCCGGCCTCGACATGCGCGAGGTCCGCCGACGGCTGCTGGAAGACCTGAAGCAGACGCATCAGCGCATGGACGCCCTCATGATGCGGGCCATGGAAATGGCGCAGCGGGTGGTCGAACGTGCCGAGCACGAGGACGACGTGCTGATCGCCGGGCAGACCAACCTGCTGGAGTTCGAGGAGTTGGCGAACATGGAACGCTTGAAGTCCTTGTTTCAGGCCTTCACCGAGAAACGACAGATCTTGGACCTGCTCGACCGCTGCATCGAGGCCGACGGCGTGCAGATCTTCATCGGTCAGGAGTCCGGCTTCGAGCTGCTCGACGACTGCAGCCTGGTAACCACCACCTACCGCGTGGAAGACCAGATCCTCGGCGTACTCGGTGTCATCGGGCCGACGCGGATGGACTATCAGCGCATCATTCCGGTGGTGGACGTCACCGCCAAACTGTTGGCGGCGGCCCTCCGCAGGCCCTGACGCTGGCCAACGCTGGTGCCGGTGGTCCGGGCAGTCCGCAACTAGCCGAGATTGCCGAGGAAGCCGCTCGGGGGCCGCCGACGCTAGGGCGGCCCGGGTCGGCGGTGGCCGAACCGACAAACGAACACCCAGCGGCCGGCGGCGTATACC
>NZ_JAIFKJ010000285.1 GCF_019695415.1 Thiohalocapsa sp. | reverse complement strand
GTCCATGACCTGGGGCTTCGTCGCGCTGTTTCTCGTCATCGTCGGCGCGAGCCTCGGCATGCCGCTCGTCGTGCGCCTGCTCGCGGCACTGACGACGCCACTGTTCGGCCGTTTCTTCGGCAGCGTCGGCCGGCTCGCGGCGCGGGGCATCACGGCGAGCATCACCCGCTCCGGGCTCGCGGTGGCGGCACTCGCGGTGGCGGTGGCGGCCACCGTCGGTGTCGGCATCATGATCGGCAGCTTCCGGGTCAGTGTGTCGGACTGGCTGGAGCACACCCTGACCAGCGACATCTACATCGCCACCGATGAGAGCGGCGGCGCCGACAACCTGTCATCGCTGCCGGCGGGCCTGGCCGACGAGCTGCTGGCGCTGCCCGATGTCGAGGCCGTGAGCCAGGGCCGCTCGCGCCGGGTGGAGACCCGCGATGGGCAGATGCGGGTGCTGGCACTCACCTCCAGCGCCGGGCGCCCGCGGGGATTCCGCTTCCGGGGCGAGACGGCAAACGGCCTCTGGCCGCGCTGGGAAGCGGGCGAGCTGGCATTGGTCTCGGAGCCGTACGCCTACCGCCAGGATGTCGCCGTCGGCGACAGCATCGAGCTCTTCACCGCCCGCGGCTGGCAGACGTTCCAGATCGGTGCCGTCTTTCAGGACTATGGCACCGACAGCGGCACCGTAATCCTGCCGAAGTCCGTCTACGCTCGCCTCTGGGACGACCCGGGCACGGCGTCCATAGGCATCGTGCTCAGCGAAAACGCTGATGCAAAGGCGGTGGAGGCCCGTGTCGAGGCCATCGCCGCGACCCTGGAGCCGCCGGCGGCGGTGCAGACCAACCGCGGCATCCGCGAGCTCTCGCTCGAAATCTTCGACCGCACCTTCACCATCACCGAGGTGCTACGGCTCTTGGCCATCGGCGTCGCCTTCGTCGGTATCCTGAGCGCGCTGATGGCCCTGGAGCTGGAGCGCGCCAAGGACTACGCCGTGCTGCGTGCCACCGGCATGACCCGCGGGCAGCTGCGGCTGCTGATCATGCTCCAGACCTCGCTCATGGGCGTCGCCGCCGGCCTGCTCGCCATCCCCCTCGGCGTCGCCATGGGCGACCTGCTGATTCAGGTGATCAACCTGCGCTCCTTCGGCTGGACCATGCCCATGCGCCTGACCCCGGACACGCTGGCTTCCGGCGTGCTGCTGGCCTGGGTAGCGGCCATGCTCGCCGGCCTCTACCCAGCGCTGCGGGCGGCGCGAGCGGCGCCGGCGCAGGCTCTGCGAGAAGAATAGCGCGCACGAGCAGCCCGTCGCCGGCCCTGCGCTCGCCGTTCGAGTGGGGCATGAGCTGAACATCCAGCTCGCCACCGGTTGTAGAACGCGCTGCACCATGACGAGCGCCCGTGGCTTGCACTGCGGTATTCGGCTCGGCGCCTTGGTCGTGTATTCTTCACTCTAAAGGCCGACGGCGGTGCAGGTGGCGCCATGGCGGTACCAGACGGTTGCGGCTGCGAGCTTTTTCCCCCAAAACCCGAGGCGAGTGAGCAACGATGGCTGAGGACAAGAAGGTCGTAACCAAGAAGACCGCGAAGAAGGCCGCTGCGGCCAAGCAGGCACCGGCCGCCCCGATCGAGCCGGTCACGAAAAAGACCGTTGCGAAGAAGGCCGCCACCAAGAAGGTTTCGGCCACAGCAGCGGCCGCACCGGTTACCAAGAAGACCGTGGCCAAGAAAGCGATCGCGAAGAAGGCTGTGGCAAAAAAGGCCCCCGCACCCAAAGCGGCCCCGCGGCCGCCGCTACCGGACCGAGCCGTCACCCTGAAGCCGGTCAGCGAGGTCACACCGGAAGAGCGCTACCGGATGATCCAAGAGGCCGCGTACTATCGCGCCGAAAAGCGCGGCTTCGCGCCGGGGCACGAGGAAGACGACTGGGCCGCGGCAGTCGCTGAGATCGACGCCATGCTCAGCCGAGATAGCTGAGGGCCCAGTCGGCTGAGGAGCCACTCGGGCTCGGCGCCTCTAGCGCAGACCCGCCGGCTTGTACCCAGCCATAGGCTGGGCTAGCGAAATGCCGCGCAGATCGCGATGACCGGCTGGCGATGTTCTTTGCTCCGCGCTCGCGTGCTCAGTGGAGCATCGGCACTGCGCGCAGTGCCCCGCACTTTTGCCCTGCTGCTCCGGTCGCCATTTCTGCGCTCCCAAGGCAGCCAACGGTGACCGCCCATGCCCCCCTCAAAGGACTATCTCGCGTCCCCTACCGATATCGTCGCGGACCCGGCTAGGCTGCGTGAGCAATTCATGACGGACGGGCTCGATCGCGATGCGCTGGCGGCGGACCCCATCGATCAGTTCCAGCTTTGGTATCAGCAGGCCATCGACGCCCGACTGCCGGAGCCGAACGCCATGTCGCTCGCCACCGTCGACGCAGACGGCCAACCCAGCCTGCGGACCGTACTGCTGAAGCTCTATGACGCCGACGGCTTCGTCTTCTTCACCAACTATGAGAGCCGCAAGGCACGCCAGATGGACGGCAACGACCGGGTCGCGCTCCTGTTCCCCTGGGTCGCGCTGGCGCGGCAGGTGAAGATCCTGGGCCGGGCCGCGCGCATCCCCACGCGCGAGTCGCTTAAGTACTTTGCCACCCGCCCGCGGGGCAGCCGCAGCGGTGCCTGTTCGTCGCCTGAAAGCCGGTGCATCAGCTCACGCTCCCTGTTGGAAGAGAAGGTTGCCGAGATGAAGCGCCGCTTCGGCGACGGTGAGATCCCGCTGCCGCACTTCTGGGGCGGCTACCGCGTGGCACCCGAGAGCATCGAGTTCTGGCAGGGCCGCGAGAGCCGGCTGCACGATCGCTTCCGCTACACGCGCGCGGATGGCAGCTGGCGCGTCGAGCGGCTTGCCCCGTAGCTTCGTGTTGACGCGAGGAAGCGCGACAGCGCAGCGCGGCATAAGCCTCTGCAACACCTATGGCGCCTCATGAACGCGAACGACGTCACCGGCTTGATCCTCGCGGGCGGCGCCGGGCGGCGCATGGGCGGCCGAGACAAGGGCCTGGTGGAACTGAACGGTCGGCCGCTCGTGGCCTGGACAGCCGCTGCGCTGCGCCCGCAGGCGGGGCGGCTGTGGATCAGCGCCAACCGCAATACCGAGCGCTATGCGTCGCTGGCCGAGCGCGTCATCGTTGATCGACTGGCGGGCTACCAGGGGCCGCTGGCCGGTATCGCCGCGGCGCTCGCCGTCCTGCAGACGCCCTGGCTGCTCACCAGCCCCTGCGACACGCCGCGGCTGCCGGCAGACCTAGGGGCCCGCCTCGCGAGCGCCCTCACCGCAAACCCTACCGCAGACCTCGCCATCGCCGCGGACTGCGAGCGGCGCCACCCGCTGCACGCCCTGCTGCCCGCACACCTAGCTGCTCGCCTGGAGGCGTATCTCTCTGGCGGCGGACGCAGCGTCCGAGGCTGGCTTGACCTGCTCAACCCCGCCGTCGTGACCTTCAACGACGGCGCCCGCGCCTTCGCCAACCTGAACAGCCTGGAGGATCTAGCGATCCTCACGCCAGCCGCGTCGGGCCGAGGTCAGGGGTCCAGATAGGGCTTCAGCGCGGCGCTCAGGGCAGTCTCCGTGTCGACAAAGCGCAGGGCCGTGACCCTGCCTGCCTGAAGCTCGATCAGCGTGAGCTCGCCGGCGCGCCGGGGCAACATCGCCGTGTCCGGCGCCTCGCGCCCCAGCAGCATCGCATAGCTGTAATCACGCATCTTGGGCAGCGCGAACATGCGAGTCACCAGGCGCGGCATCGCGCTGATGTCCGCGACATAGCGAATGCCGGCCTGCTCCAGCGTACTGCCGCCCAGCGCCTCCAGCACCGGGTGGGCGAGCTCGCTGCTCTCCCGGTCCGGCGCGAACAGCACCAGGCGCGTACCGGTATCGATGTCGCTGGGACGCTCGTGCTGATCTGTAAGTCCCAGCGCGGGCAAGGCCTGCCCAACGCGGACTGGCTGAGCGGATGCATCCCGCTCCGCGGCTCCAATGCCGGCAATGCCCAGCCCCAGCGAGACGACCAGCGTCACCATCAGTTTGAGCACGGATTCGCCGATCGCGGAGGAGCTCAGCGCGATGTCATAGCGCATGTTGTCCATGCGTCGAACGCGCTCAACCCGCATAGCCGCCTACGATGTTATCGAGAGCCTCGCGCCCGTGGGGCGTGGTGAAGTCCAGCGTCGGGCCTTTGGGCACGATGCCGTTCGTGTGGATCGTGGGATGAACGCCGTAGTGTTGCCGCGTGATGTGGTCCATGTTCATGGTCTCTCGGTCATAGACTCTCGATGATCGTCTATCAGAGTTGGCGCAATGACGCGCGCTACCAAGGATGCATTTCCTGCATCGATGCCATCTTACAGTTCGCGGCGGCCTGGCGCTGCGGGCACAATGAGGGCGTCGTCGCCGCTGCCCTGCTATGCAACTGTCCCTGCGCGCCAAGCTGTTCCTGACGCTCCTGTGCGTCAGCCTGGTGACCGTCGTGGCCACCCAGGGCTTCGTGCGCTGGTCTTTCCTGCAGGGGCTGGAGGCACTGGCTGCGGAACGCGAGGTAGAGCGCCTGCAGGCCATCGCCGAGCGTTTGGCGGAGCGCTACCGGCGCGACGGCGGCAGGGAGCGACTCGCCGCGGACAAGCGCCTGTGGGTCCGCACTCTGCTGGGCGGTCCCCTGGCGGGACACCGCCCACGCTGGAGCGGGCCTGAGCTGGACGATGAGCCGGCGCGCCACCGCCCTTTCGGCCGACGGGGACCGCCGCCGTGGGCACACCAGCCATTGCGAGAGCTTGGGGAGGATCTGCTCGCTGAGCCGGGTGCCTGGCCGCCACGCCGGGTGCTGGCGGACATCGCCGCAGGAAAGCCACCGCGGCCGCTGGAGCTGCGCCTGATGCTGCTGGATGCGGACGGCGATATCGTCTATGGTCGCGAAGCCCTCCTGGAGCATGCCGCGTCCTCGCCGCTGCGCGACGGCGCAGCGACCATCGGCACTCTGGCGCTGCTGCCGGGGCCGCCCATCACCGAGCTTGCGGATCTGCGTTTTCGCGAGCAGCAGAGCCTGGCGTTATGGCTGATCGGTCTGGGCGTGTCGCTGTTGGCGGCCCTCCTAGCCTTCCCGCTCGCAGGGCGCCTGACCCGGCCTGTTGCAGCCTTCCAGCGCGCCATGCGACGGCTCGCCGCGGGAGACTACGCCGCCCGCGTGGCGGTGACCGGCGGCGACGAGCTGGGTCGCCTCGGGCGCGACTTGAACGACCTTGCCGGGGCCTTGGCGCAAACGGAGCAGGCCCGGCGACAATGGGCAGCCGACATTGCCCACGAGCTGCGCACCCCCCTGTCGCTGCTCCGCGCCGACCTCGAGGCCATGCAGGACGGCGTACGGCCCCTGGACAAGGCAGCCCTGGACGCCCTGCTTGCGGATACCCTCAGGCTCGGGCGGCTCATCGACGACCTCTACGAGCTGTCCATGACCGACCTCGGCGCACTCAGCTATCGCAAGGCGCCGCTGGACCTGCACCAATTACTGACCGAAGAGCTGGACAGTTTCCGCGGCGAATTCGCCGAGGCCGACATCGCCCTGCATCTGGCAGCAGCGGACACCGAGGCAGCGGACGACTGGACTCTGTACGGCGACACACAGCGCCTGTCGCAGCTGTTTCGCAACCTGCTGCGGAATACGCTGGCCTACACGGACCGCGGCGGCCAGCTGCGGGTGACCCTATCCCGACGCAGCGGCCACGCGCACATCGACTTCGACGACACGGCCCCGAGCGTGCCGGCAGTGGACCTGCCGTTGCTCTTCGAGCGCTTGTATCGCGTGGACAGCTCCCGCAACCGCGCCACCGGTGGCGCCGGCCTCGGCCTTGCCATCGCACGCAACATCGTTGCCGCCCATGGCGGTAGCATCACGGCTGCACCCTCGCCACTGGGCGGCCTGCGCGTGCATCTGGTGCTGCCGCTGGAAGACGGGGGCGCTGCGGGGGGCGCGCGGGCGCACGATAACGCCGGGCAACCCGGCAACACGCGAAACGGCAGCGGAGGCATCTCAGCATGAGCGAGCGCATTCTCATCGTCGAGGACGAACAGCGCCTCGCCGCGCTGCTGGCGGACTATCTCAAGACCGCCGGCTTCGCGACTCACTGTCTGTCAAGGGGCACGGGCGCCGTGGACTGGATCCGCGACCACCAACCGGCGCTGGGCCTGCTGGACCTGATGCTGCCGGGCACCGACGGGCCCGATATCTGTGGGCAAAGGCGGGCCTTCTCCCCGGTTCCCCTCCACTGGGCCACGGCCCGAGTTGAAGAGATCGACCGCCTGCTCGGGCTGGAGCTCGGCGCCGACGCCTACGTCTGCAAGCCCTATAGCCCCCGCGGGGTGGGGGCGGCGGGGAAGGCGGTGCTGCGGCGGCGCCGGGGGGGGCGGGGGCCGGCCGCAAGGCGGAGGGGCGGGCGGCGGGGCGCGCG
>NZ_JAIFKJ010000272.1 GCF_019695415.1 Thiohalocapsa sp. | reverse complement strand
CGCGATGAAGGGCGTGCCCCGCCCCGGCGTCTCCAGAAACCCCTGCAGTTCTGCCGCCGGGCTCTCGGCGCGTGGGTGGATCGCGAGCGGGGGCGGTTGGGCCGTTGCGAAGTTGTGCAGGGCGCCGTAGCCCTTGCGCCGGTCCGGCACCTCCGGCGACTGCCAGACGACGCCGGCTCGAGCATTCAGCCGTGCGGCGAGGTCATCGCGGCTGAGGTACAGGTCTCGTGGCGGCAGCAGCGGGCGCTCAGGGTCGTGGCGGCGCTGCTCGTAGCGCTCTTCGATGCGACCGAGTACGTCGTCGGCAGCGTTGCGCACATCGGCGTGCTCGAAGGCGAGGGTGCTGTCCGGCAGGTAGTCGAACAGCGTTGCGGTCTGGTCGAAGAAGAGCGGCAGGTAGTACTCGATGCCGCCCGGCATGCGGCCCTCGGACACCTCGCGGTAGATGAGGCTGGCCTTGGGATCGGCATCGATGGCGGCACGCCAGCGCTGGCGGAACGCGCTGATGGCAGCCTCATCGGTGGGGTACTCCCGAGCCGGCAGCATGCGCACCCGGTTGAGCTTTTCCAGAGACCGCTGGCTGTCCGGGTCGAAGGTGCGGATGGACTCCACCTCGTCGTCGAACAGGTCGATGCGCAGCGGCAGCTGGCTCCCCATGGGAAAGACGTCCAGCAGCGCGCCACGGACGGCGAACTCGCCATGGGCGATGACCTGCGACACACACTGGTAGCCGGAGCGGGTCAGGCGCGTGCGGGTGGCATCAAGGTCCAGCCGGTCGCCGACGGCCAGCACCAGCGCATGGCCGTCCACGAACGCCCGCGGCGGCAAGCGTTGCAGCAGCGTACCGACCGGCACCACCAGCACGCCGCGGGTGAGCCCGGGCAGCCGGTGCAGGGTCAGCAGGCGCTCGGAGACCAGCTCCGGCAGCGGCGAGAAGACGTCGTAGGGCAGGGTCTCCCAGTCCGGGAAGGTCAAGACCGGGATGTCCTCGTGCGCATCCGCCGAGCCGCGCAGGAAGAAGGCGAGCTCTTCGCGTAGAGTCGCCGCGGCCGGCATATCTGCTACCGCGGCGAGGATGGGGCGCTCTACCTGCTGAGCGGCGCTGGCAATGGCAAGGGCGCCAGCTGCGCCGTAAAGGCGCCCCCAGAGCAGGCGCTCGCCGGCGCCCGCAGGCAGCGGTGGACGTAGGGGCGACGGGGTATCGACGGCCGCATCGCTCGGCATAAGCGGTGAGACGGCAGGCAGATTCATTGGATGACTCCGGCGGCTTCCCGGACGCGGTCCAGGATGGCATCCGGCAGCGGCACATAGCCGAGCGCAGGTGCCTGATCCTGAGCGTCGTTGCTGACGCAATAGTTGATGAGGTCGCGCACGGCGTTGAGTTGCTCCTGCCCATAGCCGCTGGCATAGAAGAGCAGCCAGGTCATGGCGGTGATGGGGTAGGCGTTCTCGGCGGCAGGATCACGGTCCTGCGCGCGCAGATCCGGGGCGCCGCTCGGTAGGGTTGCGGCCGGGAAAGGCACAGCGGCAAGGGCCGCGGCGCCGCTCGCAGGCCCAGGTGCCGTGAACCGTCCGGCCTTGTTTTCCAGCAGCGCCAGTTGTTGCCAATCGGCCAGCTTTGCGTAGCCGTAGTCCAAGTAGCCGATGGCGCCCGGTGTGCGCAGGATCTCCGCCGCAACGCCATCGTTCATCGGCGCGCTGACGAAGCCGGCGTCAGCCGGCCACTCGGGGGCGCTGGAGCGGCCGATGTCGCGCCGGAAGGCCGCATCGACGGCGCTCAGATGAGCCGTCAGCACGTCCGTTGCGCGGGCGGCATCGGCACGGACAACAACAGTGATGGCCGCTTCCGGTAGCGCAATGTCGGGATTGGCCGCGGCGATGGCGGGGTCGTTCCAACGTGTGATGCGTCCGGCAAAGATGGCCGGGTACACGGACCGTGGCAGTCGCAGCGCATCCACGCTTGGTAGGTTGTAGGCGAGGGCGACGCTGCCGGCGCTCATGGGCAGCGCCACCACGCCGCGCTCGATCTCCTCGGCTTCAGCGTCGTCGATGGAGCGATCGGGGGCGGCGAAGTCGACGCTGCCCGCAATGAGAGCGTGTACACCGGCGTCGCTGCCATCGGCGCCGTACTCCACGCGTACACCGGTGCTGTTGTAGGCGGCGCGGATCGTCGGGTCGCGAGAGAACTGTTTGAACCAGGT
>NZ_JAIFKJ010000188.1 GCF_019695415.1 Thiohalocapsa sp. | reverse complement strand
GGTCGCGCATCGAGCGGCCCTGCCAGAAGGGGATGATGGTCTCCGCGTAGGTCCGCCGCGCCTCGTCGCTGACGGCGAAGCCGATCTTCTCCCGCGCATCGAGCACGTCCAGGTCCTCCAGGGTGTGGCAGCAGAGTTCGGGATAGGTCGGGGCGTGCTTGGGCGCAGGGCCCTTCTCTCCCACGATCAGCTCGTCCTCGCCGATGAAGATGGTCTTGTGCTCCAGCAGGTAGCGGAAGGCCAGCGCGCGCCGCACCGGCTCCGAAAGCGGCTCCCGGTGTTGCTGATAGAACGCGGTCAGCAGCTCCGCCCGCTCGGTCGAGATGGTCGGCGTGGCGTTTCGGCTGCGTTGCTGCAAACGAGTCACTCGTTCGGTCATGGACATAATAATCTCCTTCCAATTTCTGAAGCGCTGAAGCACTGAGGCGGTGATTGCACTGAAGATGTCTCAGCGGCGTCAGGGAATTCAGTGCTTCAGTGGTTCAAACTCACCGGTAAGTCAAACTTCCTCAGCACTTGTGCGATCTCGTCCATCCGCGCCTCCGACGGCGGCTCAGTCTCCGGCATGGGGCAGGGCTTGCCGAGGCGTCGGTACTTGTCCCGCCCGATGCGGTGGTAGGGCAACAGATCGACGCGCTTCAGATGGGGCAGGTCGGCGGCGAAGGCGCCAATCGCCTGCAAGTTCTCCTCGTCATCGTTGATCCCCGGAATGATGGGCACGCGCAGGATAAGGCGATGCCCCTCGCGCGAAAGCCGCTGCAGGTTCTCCAGGATGCGCTCGTTGGAGACGCCGGTGAACGCACGATGCCGCGCGTCGTCCATCAGCTTGAGATCGTAGAGAAACAAATCCACGTATTGCCGCACGCTGTCCAGCGCCTCCCAGGGCGCGAAGCCGCAGGTGTCGAGGGCCGTGTGCAAGCCGCGGTACTGGCAAGCGCGGAGCAGTTCGCGCAGAAAATCCGGCTGCGCCAGCGGCTCCCCGCCGGAGACGGTAACGCCGCCGCCCGATTGGTCGTAGAAGGCGGTGTCGCGCTCGATGGCGTCCATCACCTCGGCGACGGTCACCTCGCGGCCCACCAGCTCCCGCGCCTCGGCGTAGCAGACCTGCACGCAGTCGCCGCAGGCCGTGCAACGCTCTCGGTCAGTGACGATGCGCTCTCCATCCTGTCCACTACGCCAAAGGATCGCGCCCTGCTCGCAGACCTCCAGGCAAGCGCCGCAGCCGATGCAGCGCTCGGGCCGCAGGATCAGCTCCGGTTTCATCGCTTGCCCTTCTGGGTTGTGGCACCACCAGCAGCTCAGCGGGCAACCTTTGAGGAAGACGGTGGTGCGGATGCCCGGCCCGTCGTGGATGGAGAATTGCTTGATGTCGAAGATGATGCCTTTGGTCATATGGTTATTCTTTTGACGTGATGGGTGCTGTTCGGGATAACTCGAATATGGCTATTGTATCAATTCGTGCTAGTTAAGCAAGTTTCCGTGTGGCCGAGTTTAAGCGGGCACGTGGTGCGCGTGCGCGCATTGCACGTTTGAATAAGACGTGATAAGATGGTATATCATTTAGAAGTTTCTCCTCATAACTTGAGAAGATAGATTAAAATCTCACGGAGATCATCAATGGAAACAACCGATCGTTACGTTTATATGGATCATTCTGCGACGACGCCGGTCGATCCGCGCGTCGTTGAGGCGATGTTGCCCTATTGGCATAAGCATTTTGGCAACAGCGAATCCTCTCATCGCCTTGGTCGAGAGGCCGCGAACGCGCTGGAGAGCGCCCGTCAGACGGTGGCTGATGTGTTGGATTGCCGCCCAGCCGATATCGTGTTTACTGGTTCGGGCACGGAATCCGACAATCTCGCCATACGGGGCGCGGCTTGGGCGGCGATCAAGCGCGGGGACGGCTGTCATATCGTCACCACCCCTATTGAGCACCACGCGGTTGGTCACACGGTAGATCAACTATGCGACCTGTTTGGGTGCGAGGCGACGCGGGTCCCTGTCGATGCATATGGGCAAGTGAGCGCTGATGACGTGCTCCAGGCCATTCGTCCTGACACTGTTCTGGTCAGTGTGATGATGGCTAACAACGAGATCGGATCTGTTCAGCCGATGGTCAAGATAGGCCGCATCTGTCGCGAGCACGGGATCCTATTCCACACTGATGCTGTACAAACGCCGGGCCGCTTACCGTTGGAGGTG
>NZ_JAIFKJ010000054.1 GCF_019695415.1 Thiohalocapsa sp. | reverse complement strand
CCGTGGTGGCGACCCCTGCCGAGCCTTCCATCAAGGATATCGACACCATCAAGGCCGACTGGGGTCTCCTGGACTGGAAGAAGTACATCTACATCCCGCTCGGCGTACCGGTAGCCACCCCAAATATGGCCCGCGGCTGCCCCTTCACCTGCAGCTTCTGCTCGCAGTGGAAGTTCTGGCGCGACTACCGGGTGCGCAGCCCGAAGCAGATGGTCGACGAGATCGAGGAGCTGAAGAAGGTCCACGGTGTCGGCTTCTTCATCCTCGCCGACGAGGAGCCCACCATCAACCGCGCCAAGTTCATCGAGTTCTGCCAGGAGCTCATCGACCGCGACCTGGACATCCAGTGGGGCATCAACACCCGCGTCACGGACGTCATGCGCGATGAAGAGCTGCTGCCCTTCTATCGCAAGGCGGGCTTGGTACACATATCGCTGGGCACCGAGGCCGCGGCACAGCTGAACCTGGACCGCTTCGTCAAGGAGACCACCGTCGCGCAGAACAAGCGGGCGGTGCAGCTGTTGCAAGAGAACGGCATCGTCACCGAGGCGCAGTTCATCGTCGGCCTCGAGAACGAGACCCGCGAGACCCTGGAGGAGACCTACCAGATGGTCATGGACTGGGGCGCCGACATGGCCAACTGGTCCATGTTCACCCCCTGGCCCTTCTCCGACATGTTCACCGAGCTGGGCGAGAAGGTGGAGGTCTTCGACTACTCCAAGTACAACTTCGTCTCCCCCATCATGAAGCCGGACACCATCGACCGGGCCGAGCTGCTCGACGGCGTCATGGCCAACTACCGGCGCTTCTACATGAAGCGCATGCTCTTCCAGTATCCGTGGGTCAAGGACCCGTTCCGCCGCCGGTATCTTATCGGCTGCATCAAGGCCTTCTTCAAGAGCGCCTTCGAGCGCAAGTTCTACCAGCTCGGCCAGCAGAACTACTGGGGGCCGATGTTCAAGAAGCTCATCCGCTTCGACTACGACAAGTCCGCCTCCAAGATCGAGGAGCCGGATCACAACGCCTGGAAGAAGGCGCCGCCCGCCAAGCGCCCAGCCTTGCAGCCGAGCGGCGTCGCTGCCTCCGTGAAGGCCTGCGGCGGCGCGGAGCCGGCCCATGCGGCCATGGCCTGCGGCGGTGGGGGCCAGCAGATGACCGACGAGCAGATTGCCCAATACAACGGCCCGGACGAGGTGGCGGTGCCTATCTCCGAGATCAGCAAGTCGAAGGAGAGAGCAGCGGTGGCCGAGGAAGCCTAGCCAGCGCAAGCGACAGGGGCCGGCACCACCGGTCCCTGGCCCACCAGCGAGAACGCCCCCAGCCGGGGGCGTTTTTGTGTCCGCGCTGTCCTTATGCCGATCATCAAAAAGGGCCTGCTCATCTGCCGCGACCGCAAGTCCTCCATCGACACAGGCTTACATCGCCTGGGACAGGTAGGCGCCCATCTGCATGTCCGCCCCGTAGATGTGGCCCACCAGCCAGCGCTCCAGAAATTCAACCTCCTGGCTCGAGACGGCCTTGTCCTGCGCCTTCAGTTTCTGCTGCAGGTCCTTGGCGCTCGCAATCAGCTCCTCATGCTCGGCCCTATGCTCGGCGAGCCCGTCGTAGCCGTGCTTGAGCATCAGCCGCTCTTCGTGGCGGAAGTGCCAGAGCGTGCAGGCGATCAACTCGTCGGTAACCGCCGCGATGTACTCATCGGATTCGCGCTCCGCCACCGCATGGCTCAGGATGTTGTACAGATCCACCAGCCGGCGGTGGTCTTCGTCGATCTCGGGCACCTCGACGCTGAGTGTCTTGTCCCAGGCGAGCTCTTTCATGGTTGCTTCTCCGGCGCGGGATGGGTGGGCGCGGCGCTCGCCGCGGCTCGCCGCTAACCATAGCGCAACGGCGGAAGCGATGGCGCCGACAATCGCCTGCGGTGGCTTACCACTTTAGGCCCAACGCGCACCGCTGCCAGACCCCCATTGCGATGAGCGGAAGAACCGTGCCGGCGGTCGCTCTAATGGCCTTGGGCTTGCCCACTGCGGCATAAGCGTTGCTTTACTTTTGCCCAAGAGTCCGCGAAGTGAATCCACCCCGATACGCCTTAAGAAGCCAAATCTCAGGAGCCTTGATGAGCACACCGATCTATATGCGCGCACGCAATCCGGACATCCTTCTGCTGGGTCCGGATCCCGCCGGCTCACCGCCGTTTCCATAGTGT
>NZ_JAIFKJ010000290.1 GCF_019695415.1 Thiohalocapsa sp. | reverse complement strand
GGAATCACCGCAGGGCGCGGCGCCATCGTATGATAAACACAAAAAAAATATGATCGTGCTCGTCTCATCGACGGCGTCGCAGGTATTCGACGGGGCCGCAGCCGGCGCGCAGCAGCGCCGGCGCGGTCGGTGCGCGCTGCCCGGCTCAGAGCTCGGTGGCGTGGATCCAGAGCACGGCGTCCTGGGACAGTTCTTTGCCCTCGTGCTCCTTGACCGGGCCGGAGCCCAGGCAGGCGAAGCCCCAGGTGCCCGCGCGCGGGATGCCGAAGGTGAACATGCCGTTTTCGTCTGTGATGGCGACGACGGCGGAGGGGGGTACCGTACCCTTGGGCTCCTTGCTGAAGGCCTTGCCTTCCATATCGACTTCCGCGTTGATGTCCTCGACCTCGCACTCGATACCCGCGGCGGGCTTGCCGTCGGAAAGCAACTGGCCGGTGAAGGTGCCGCCGACGAAGGTCTGGTAGGGCTTGTTCATCGGCACGATTTCCGTCGGTCGGCCGATGGGCTCGTTCCAGCCCGTGGGCATCGCGCCCTTGTTGAGGATGGTCTTGGTGATCTGCTGGCTGTTGATGTCCTCGGCGCCTTCCATGTAGGGCGCCGGGCCGAGGGCGACGCTGTAGTCGCCGTTGCGGCGGACTTTGTAGGTCGCGGTGTAGGCGTCTGATGGCTCTTCGCCGCTGCCGGACCACTTGACCGCTTCCAGGCTGTCCTTAAGGTCCGTCTTCTCGCCCTTGAAGACGACGAAGAATTCCTCCGGTTCACCCATGTTCATCGTGTGGCCGTTCTCCATCGGGTGGCCGAAGACCATGGCCAGCGGGACATCGCCCGGTTCCGCGAGCATGACCTCGGGCGTGTAGAGGAACTGGAAGTGGGCCTGGGCTGTGCCGGCGAGGGTGGTTGCCGCCGCCGCGGCGATCACTGCGGATGTCTTCATCGAGACTGACTCCGTTGTTGGTGGGAAAACGCTGTGCGGGCGGCTGGGCCGCGCCGTCGTCGTAAGCTGTTGCGAGCCCGCTGGCGGCGGCTGGCGGGGCAAGCGTTGGGTCGTCGGGAGCGCCTTATTGTGTGGCGCACCGCTGGTCCTTGGGCTATTCCACGATGTCTTTGCCGGAGATCTGGATGTCGTGTCCTGGGCCGGCATCGAAGACCACGGTGTAATCGCCGTCCGGCTTGTCGAACTCGAACTCGCTGTACTCGCTCATCTCACCTTCGATGATCGGGTTACCGCTGTCATCGACGACGCGGATCGCAACGCCAGCCGCCGAGGAGCCGTCCGAGAAGCCGCCCTCGCAGAGCACGGTGCCGTCGCCCATGTCGCAGCAGGAGCACAAGGGCGTGTGGGCCGACACCGCCGTGCTCAGAGTGAGCCCCGCAGCCGTCAGCACGCCGGCGCACAGGCCCATGCCAGTGGTAAGGGCATTGCGGCGGGGATATCGCAGGGCAGGTCTCCGGTTTGCGCGGGTTGTCGATGTGCGCAATGCCTGCGGTGGGGCGTTGCACGGCGCGGCGATCATAGCCCTGCATATTACAAGGCCATCATCGTAATATCAATCAGAATTATTCGCGTTCGCTTTTATCGCATCGCCAGGTTATCCTGCATTGGGGCGATACGCCAGCGCCTGGTGGATCTGGGCCTGATGCCGAACGTGATCGTCACCGTGGTGCGCAGCGCGCCGCTCAACGATCCCATCGAGCTGATGCTCGCCACGTCCAACGTCTCACTGCGGCGTACGGAGGCACGCACCATCGAAGTCTCGCAGCTGAAGGCCCAGACTGCCGAGCGCGACCGTGCCTGACCCCACCCCCCGCGCGTGCGCAGCGCCAGGGCGTCCTGGTGGCGCTGGCCGGCCAGCAGAACGCCGGCAAGTCCACGTTGTTCAATGTGCCGACCGGCGCCCGCCAGCATGTGACCAACTACCCCGGCGTCACCGTCGACAAGAAGCACGGGCAGTACAACGACGAGCAGGCCACCGTCTACACCGTGGACCTGCCGGGGACCTACAGCCTGACGTCCTTCTCGCTGGAGGAACGCGTCGCGCGGGAACCGGCAGGCGAGCCAGCGGCTGCGCGACCGCCTTGCCGAAACATGAGCAGGTGCTCTGTGAGTCACGTCCCGTGGGAGCGGCATCCCTGGCACGACGACGATGCGCAGCGCCCTGGAAGACCGTCGCGGCCGGAGGCCGCTCCCACGGCATAGACCGTGAGCACAGCATCGGTCTTACCCATCGGCACCCCCACCCATCACTGACGAGCCAATATGAGCGAAGCGGAGAACACACCGCGGCCGACCGAGGCCCAGCAAAGGTCCGCCGTGCCGGACATCGAGACCCAACCGCCGAATATGCGCAGCAGCACATATCTGACGGTTTGGGCCAAAAACCCCACCCAAGCCATGGCAGGGTCCGGGCGCAGCAGCCGACGCAGCAAGCGGTCCGACTCGCGAGCAGTGCCGTGCTCCAGATACTCGCCGACGCCAAGCAGCAGATCCGTCACGTTGGCGGTACAGGGCTTCCCGCTCAGCGCGGCGAGCCCCACTGACACCGCATCCAGCACTTCCACCTTGATGCCCTGGGGCAGGCTTGACGCAAGCCAATGACCAGGACCAATCCCTCACCAAACGGCCGTGCCCGCTTACCCGAAAAAGAGTAGTTGGACGGTCGTCAGGGTGCGTCCCGCGGGGTGGCTGGCAAGGCACAACGACGAGGAATAGCCGTCCTATTCCGAGGAGTTGTAACGCCGCCAGGCGCCGCGCGGGGCGTGCCATGGCGGCCGTAGCGGCGCTCACCCGGTGGGTGACGTGCAGCCAGTGTGGCAATCCCAACCGGTACCGCCATTTGCATAGGCTCTGAAGCGGTCAACTGCTCTTTTTGGGATCACACCGCAGCCGGGGTGCTTGATCGGCCTCAGCGCGAGTCCCTGCGCCTCGACCCGGCGCGGCGGCCAGCGGCAGGAGCCATGCGTGGGTCACCGCCGAAGGTTGCTGCCAGCTGCAGCATCGCCCGGGCCTTGAGCCCAATCTCCGCCCACTCGGCAGCGCAGTCGGAGTCCGCCACAAGGCCGCCGCCAGCGCGGAAATCGAGGCGCCCGTCGGCAACGCTGGCGGTGCGGATGGCGATATTGCTGTCCATGGCGCCGTCGTAGCCGATGTAGCCGATGCATCCGCAATAGACGCCGCGCGGGACACCCTCCAGGGCGTCGATGATCTGCATGGCGCGGATCTTCGGCGCGCCGGTGATGGAGCCGCCGGGGAAGCAGGCGCGCAGCAGCGTGGTCGCGTCCGCATCCGAGCGCAGGCGGCCGGTGACGCTGCTCACCAGGTGGTGCACGCCCGCGTAGGACTCGACCTTGAACAACTCCGGCACCCGCACGCTGCCGGTCTCGCAGCAGCGTCCGAGGTCGTTGCGCAGCAGGTCCACGATCATCAGGTTCTCAGCGCGGTCTTTCTCGCTCGCCGCGAGCCCGGCGGCAAGGGCGCTGTCCTGCGCGGGGTCCGGGTGTCGTGCCGCCGTGCCCTTGATGGGGCGGGTTTCCACGTTTCCGTCGCGCAGGGCGAGAAAGCGCTCAGGTGATGCGCAGAGCACCCGCATGCCCGGCGTGCTCAGATAGGCCGCAAAGGGAGCCGGATTCAACTGTCGGAGACGGGCGTAGGCAGTCCATGGGTCGCCGGTGACGGGCACGGACCAGCGCCGCGCGAGATTCACTTGATAGCAGTCGCCGGCGCGGATGTAGCGCTGCACGACGTCGAAGCGACGCGCATAACCGGCCTCGTCCATGTCGCTCAGCACGGGCCCCATGGGGCTGAAGCTTCTGCGTGGAAGCTCCGCGGGCCCTTGGGTCCGCCGCTGGACACGGCCTTCGCTTAGGCGCCGCAGGCGCTGACGGCGCGGATCGGCCTGATCGCCGCGCCCCACCAGATAGGTGGCGCGGGCGTGGTGGTCCACCAGCAGCGCCCAGTCGTAGATGCCCAGGGCCATCTGCGCCGCCCCCTCCGGCAGCGGCGTACCGAGGGCGAGCCGCTCGAAGCGCCGCCCAAGATCGTAGCCGAGCCAGCCGACGGCGCCGCCGACAAATGGCAGCCCAAGCTCCGCCGCGCCAGCGGCATCAACCCGCGGGCCGAGCGCCCCGCGCAATAGGTCCAGTGGATCCGCTGGGGAGCGAGTCCGGCGGTTGCCGCTGCGGATTTCGGTGATCGCATCGACAGTGCGCAGCGTAACCCGCGGTGCCAGCACGATGATGTCCCAGCGCCCCCCTGCGGCCCGCCCGGCGTTGCTGTCCAGGAACATCGCCCAGGGCTCCGCGGCCACGGCGGCAAACAGCGCGGCCGGGTCGGCGCGATAGGGAAGCTGCTCGATGTGGATGGCGCCCGCCCTCAAGCGCGGATGTGTTCGTAGATATCGAGGTAGTGCTGCCCCGGGACGTTCCAAGAGTGATCCTGACGCATGCCGTTGACCCTGAGCTGTCGGAAATACTCCGGGAAGCGCTTCCAGAGCCCGATGGCCCGCCCCAGCGCCGACTCCAGCCCAGCGTAGGTGAAGTCGTCGAAGACGTAGCCGTTGCGCTCCTCGAACGGGCGGTCCGAGTAGTTGGCGTCGAACACGGTGTCCGCGAGGCCGCCGACGCGCCGGGCGACGGGCACGCAGCCGTATTTCATCGCGATCATCTGCGTGAGCCCGCAGGGCTCATAGACGCTCGGGATCAGGATCATGTCGGCACCGGCGTAGATCAGGTGCGCCAGATCCTCGTCGTAGCCGAGCTCTAGATGGCAATCCGGGCTCCCGTCCATCTCGTGCTTGATGTGCCAGAAGTCGGCGTTCACGTCCGGCGACGGCGCGCTGCCGAGCAGCACGAACTGGCAGCCCTGCTCCAGTGCGTAGTAGATCCCGTGCCGGATCAGCTCCACGCCCTTTTGCTTATCCAGCCGGCTCACCACCGCGACGAGGGGCTTGAAGACGTCGGTGAGGCCGGTGCGGGCGCGCAGCGCGGCCTTGCACTTGGCCTTCTCGGGCAAGGTGTCCGGGCCGTAGTTCACCGGCAGGTGGGTGTCGAGCTCCGGGTTCCAGGTGTTGTAGTCGATGCCGTTCAGCACGCCGCCGAATTTGCGGTCGTGCGCCTGCAGCACGCCCTGAAGGCCCATGCCCTGGTCCGTGTGCTGGATCTCCCAGGCATAGCGCGGCGACACCGTGGTGACGAAGTTGGAGAACACGATGCCGCCCTTCATCAAGTTCACCGCACCCGGGTTGCCTGGGTCGCGCAGGCGCTCCGGGACCATGAGCCGTTCGGCGTCGAGCCCGTTCATATGCAGCACATGCGGGCCCGTCCAGCCCTGGTGCCCCGTGTTATGCAACGAATAGCAAACGCGGGTTTTGCCCATGCCGAGCCCGGCATAGATCTCGTACAGTAGCACCGGCACCAGCCCAGTGTGCCAGTCGTTGCAGTGGATGACGTCCGGGCGCTTGCCGGACTTGTATAGGAACTCCATCACCGCCCGCGAGAAGAACGCGAAGCGGTCCGGATCGTCGGCGTCGCCGTAGATCTTGCCCCTGTTGAAGAAATCGTGCTCGGAGTGTGCCTCGATGAAAAAGCAGTTGAGCCCGTCTACCTCGCCGTACTCGACGTCGCAATGGATGGCCTTGTCATAGAAGGGCACCCACAGGTCGCAATAGATCTTGTGCATGCCCCCGATGCGATCGACACGCAGGCAGTCGTACTTGGGCAGCACGATTTCCAGCGCATGGCCGCGGATGGCCAGCTCGCGCCCGAGCCCATGCACGAAGTCACCGAGCCCTCCCGCCTTGGCGATGGGGGCACATTCGGGGCTGGCCATGACAATGAACATACGGCGGTCCTTGGCTGGCGTCGACGGTAGGCGACCGGCTCTCGGCTTGCATCGCTATGGCTCGCGGTGTTCGACGGAGCCCGGCCGGCATATCGGCAGAGGGGAGTTGGTGAGCGTCGACAGCGCAATTATACGCACCGCGCCGAAGGCGCCGCCCCGGAATCCGGCAATGATTCCCAGGCAGTACCCCAACCAGGCGGCAGTTGCCCGCCCTCGGCAGGGTACTCAGTCGGGGTCGTCCTCACGTGCTTCTACCGGCAGCTGAGGCAGCGTCGCCAACAGGCGCATAATGATCTGGTGCTCACGCACCGGAATGTGCAGCACAAAGCGACCGCCTGCGCCCACCCGATAGGGCTTGCCGCCCAAGTCCAGCAGTGTGTAGGGCGGGGCGCTGCCGCGCACCACCAGCTCCGCGCTCAGCGTCGCCCCGTCTGCCGGCGGGCGCAGGGGGCCGCTGCCCGGGGTCGGTTGCGGCGGCGTCCCCGACGCCGCCCCAGACTGCTCGGGCCGCGCCTTGCGCGGCTCCCGCCGCGGTCCGACGCCGCCCCGCGGCGGCTCCCGTCCGACCACCGCCCCGGCCCGCTCGGCGCCGGGGGCGGAGGCGCTGCGATCCCTCTCGCGGCCCAGCCCCACGTCGCCGCCCGCCCCCCGCACTCCCCCGCCCACCCGCCCCACCCCACACGCACCACCACCCGCCCCCC
>NZ_JAIFKJ010000557.1 GCF_019695415.1 Thiohalocapsa sp. | reverse complement strand
TTGGCGAGGGGGTGGCAGGGGGTTAGTCTGGCCCGGCGGCGACAGGCTGGGGGGGGGGGGCGCCGCGCGCGCCGCGCGGTCCGCGGCCGTCGGCCGGCGGCGCTGCGTCACCGCCAGGCGGCCCCCCGTTCGGGGTGGTGGCGCTCGCGCAGCGGGCGGGAGGGCGGCGCGGCCCGCTCGCGATGGAGACCGCCCTCCGGGATCGGGTCCACCGAGCGGCGGCGGAGCTCGAAATCGACGCGCAAGAGCACGCCCGTGGCCATCAAGGCCACGATGAGCGCATTGCTGCCGTAGCTCATAAAGGGCAGCGGCAGACCCTTGGTGGGCAGCAGCCCCGTATTGACACCGACGTTGATGAACGCCTGCAGGCCGATGAGCAAGCCGAAGCCGTGAGCCGCATAACAGCCGAACATCTCGCCGCGGCGCCGCGCGCGCTCGCCAATGGCGAAGGCTCGCCAGGTGATGAAGGCGAAGACCGCCACCACCGCCAGCACGCCGAGCAGGCCGAACTCCTCGCCCACCACCGCCAGCAGGAAATCCGTGTGTGCCTCCGGCAGGTAGAACTGCTTCTGAATGCCGTTGCCCAGCCCCACGCCGAGCCATTCGCCGCGGCCGAAGGCAATGAGTGCCTGGCTCAGCTGATAGCCCGTGTCGAACGGATCGTCGAACGGATTGACGAAGGAAGTCACCCGTTGCAACCGGTAGGGCTCGACAATGATGAGCACCGCAAGCCCGATGGCCAGCAGCAAGCCGAGCAGGAGGAAGCTCAGAACGCTGACGCCGCCAAGGAACAGGAGCCCCATGGCGGCAGCAAGGATGACGGCCGTCGTGCCAAAGTCCGGCTGCGCCATGATGAGCACGCCGGCGATACCCACAGGCACCATCGGCCGCAGAAAGCCCATCAGGCTCGTGCGCACATCGAGCTCGCGACGCACCAAGTAGCCGCTCACATAGACCACCGCCGTGAACTTAATGAGCTCGGAGGGCTGCAGATTGAAAATTCCCAGCGCGATCCACCGTGTCGCGCCATTGACCGTGCGCCCTACCCCGGGCACCAGCAGCACCAGTAGGAGGCCGATACCAAGGAGCATCAGCAACGGACCGGCTTCCTCCCAAACCTTGATCGGCATGGCAAAGCAAACAGCACCGCAGGTGACCGCGAGCGCAAGGGCGACGCCGTGCCGCAGCACGAAAAAGAAGGGATCATCGTAGTTGCGGTCAGCCATGGGCATCGACGCCGAGGTGACCATGACGAAGCCGAGACCCAGCAGGAAAAGCACCGCCAGCAGCAGCCAGGCATCGAGCGCGGGCTCGCGGCGCTCATACCGGCGCCGACGTCGCAGCGCGCCGGAATGCAGCGGCCCGGTGTCCGCCGTGATGGCCCTGCTCATGGCACCCACCTCGCCACCGCTTCAGCGAAGGCACGCCCGCGGTGGCGGTAGTCGTCGAACATGTCGAAGCTGGCGCAGGACGGCGAGAGCAGCACGCAATCGCCAGGCTCGGCGAGTGCCGCCGCCTGGCGAACGGCGTCGTCCATATCTGCGGCACGATGCAGCGGCACCGTGTCGGCCAGCGCGACAGCGAGGTTGTCCGCATCGCGGCCGATGAGAATCACCGCGCGGGCGGCCCGCCTCACAGCCTCCGGCAGGGGCGAGAAGTCCGCATCCTTACAATCGCCGCCGGCGATGAGGATCGCCTTGCGGCGGCGTGGGTCCGGCACCAATCCGTCGAGCGCTGCGACAGTGGCGCCTGGGTTCGTGCCTTTGGAGTCGTTGATCCAGCGAATGTCGTTGTGATCTGCCACCAGCTCGCTGCGGTGCGACAGACCGCGGAACCGCCGGAGGACGTCGAGCATGGGCTCGCGGGGCAAGCCGCAGCGCTCGCCGAGGGCGAGCGCGGCCAATGCGTTGGCGAGATTGTGCGTTCCCGGCAGCACCATATCGTCTACCGGCAGCACAGGCTCCTCTCCGCGACAGATCCAGGCGGCCCCACGATGGTTGCAGACCCCCCAGTCCTCGGGGGTGGCCGGCGTGCTCAAGGTGAAGCCCGTCTGCTCGTTCACACCGGCCGCCAGCCGCACGGACGATGCATCGTCGCGGTTGACGACCGCGCTTGCCGCATGCCGGAAGATCCGCTGCTTCGCCGCAGCGTAGGCAGCCATGTCCGGATAACGGTCCATATGGTCGGGAGAGAGGTTGAGCACAGTCGCCACCAGCAGGGGCAGCGAATAAGTCGTCTCGAGTTGGAAGCTGGACAGCTCGATGACGTAGAGCTCGACGTCATCCGCGAGCAGACTCAGAACCGGCTCGCCGAGGTTACCGCCGACGCCGGTGCGCTTGCCTGCCGCCAGCGCCATCTGTCCCAGCAGCGTCGTGACCGTACTCTTGCCGTTAGTGCCGGTGATGCCCGCCACAGGCGCCTGCACCGCCTTCGCGAAGAGCTCCACATCTCCGACGACGGGTATGCCGCCGGCGACGGCCTTGGCCACTGCGGGCGTGCTGAGCGGGAGCCCGGGCCCGACAATGACCACATCTGCCGCGGCGAAGGCGGCGTCATCGAAGCCGCCCAGCATCACCGCCACATCCGGCAGCTCCGCGCGCAGGGCGTCGAGGGCAGGCGGTGCGTCCCGGCTGTCGGTGATGGCGACGGTAGCGCCGCGCCCGTGCAAGTAGCGTGCGCAGGAGAGACCGGTGGGCCCGAGGCCGACCACCAAAGCCTTCATGCCCGCAAGCGCCGCAGGCGTCAGGTTCGGGACTGAGGGGTTGGGGGCGCTCATCGGATCTTCAGGCTCGCAAGGCCAATGAGCACGAGCACCACGGTGACGATCCAGAAGCGCACGATCACGCGCGGCTCCGGCCAGCCCTTGAGCTCGTAGTGGTGATGCAGTGGGGCCATGCGGAAGATGCGCTTGCCCGTGAGCTTGTAGGAGGCCACCTGCAGCATCACGGAGACGGTCTCCAGCACGAAGATGCCGCCCATGATGAAGAGCACCAGCTCCTGCTTGGCCACCACCGCGATGGCGCCGAGCGCCGCGCCGAGAGCCAGCGCGCCGACGTCGCCCATGAAGACCTGCGCCGGATAGGTGTTGAACCAGAGAAAGCCCAGGCCCGCGCCAGCGATGGCGCCGCAGAGCACCGCCACCTCGCCCACGTCCGCCACATAGGGAATGCGCAGATAGTCGGCTATCTCTGTGTGGCCCGCGGCATAGACCATGATGCCGAGTCCGCCGGCCACCATGGCGGTCGGGACCACGGCGAGGCCGTCCAGCCCGTCGGTGAGATTCACCGCATTGCTGGCGCCGACGATGACGAAGTAGGCGAAGAGAATGAACAGAGGCCCGAGCTGGATGCTCACGTCCTTCAGATAGGGCACCAACAGCGCCGTCTCGCCCGGTGTCGTGGCGCTGAAGTAGAGGTAGAGCGCTGCGGACAGGCCGACCACCGTCTGCCAGAAGTACTTCCAGCGCCCGGGTAGGCCCTTGGGGTCTTTCAGTACCAGCTTGCGGTAGTCGTCGAAGAAGCCGATGGCGCCGAAGCCCATGGTGGTGATCAGCACTACCCACACGAGCCGGTTACTGAGGTCCGCCCACAATAGGGTGCTGACGCCGATGGCCACCAGCATGAGGGTGCCGCCCATGGTGGGGGTGCCGGCCTTGGAGAAGTGGCTCTCCGGGCCGTCGTTGCGCACCACCTGTCCGACCTTGTAGCTGCTGAGCCAACGGATCAGCGGCCGCCCCACCAACAACGAGATGCCGAGTGCCGTCAGCACGCCGAGGATGGTCCTGAGCGTCAGGTAGCGGAACACATAGAAGCCGCTGTCGAATTGGCCGAGCCAGTCGGTGAGCCAGAGCAGCATCAACAAACCCTCCGTAAGGGAAGGGCCGCGGGCTGAGGGCTGAGGGTAGGCGGTGCTTGGATAGCCGCGGCCAGACCCGCGCGGCGGGTCACTGAAAGCCCCGGGAGTCCTGGTGCCGAGGGCAGACGCTGCTCGCTCCGAGCTCCTCGCCCCTCACCCCCCCTTTCGTCCCTGGCAACCGGGCCGTGGCCGGCACAGCACTCCCCCCGAAGCACCGCAAACTTCCGGCCACGACCGTCGCCACGGCTGTCGGCGGCGGACCCGGGACCGCGGGCGCCGGCCGCCGACAGCCTCCCCCCGAACTCTGATCGATTCGACCCATTGAGCCACCGCACCCAAGCGCTCATGACCGTCGCCCCTCCCACTCGCCAAGCGCCTGGACCACCTGGGCGCGGTCGCTGAACTGCACCTTGAGCTCGCCCATGTCCTGGACGTTCTCGCTGCCCTTGCCGGCCACGAGTACCGCGTCATCGCGGCCCGCCCGGGCCAGGGCGGCACGGATGGCGAGGGCGCGCTGGTGCTCCACCAGAGCCGCATCCGGGCGCTGCATGCCGGCGAGGATCTGCGCATTGATCCGCTCGGCATCGTCGAAACGCGGATTGTCTTCGGTGACGATGACGAGGTCCGCGAGACGCTCGGCGACGGCACCCATCGCCGGACGCTCACCTGCGTCGCGGCCGCCGGCGCAGCCGAACACGACCATGAGCCGACCTCGGCAGTGGCTGCGGAGCTCGGTGAGTGCCTGCTGCAGGGCCGCCGGCGCATGGGCGCCGTCCACCACCACCAGTGGCAGCCGGCCGCCGCCGAAGGACTCCATGCGTCCGGGCAGACTCCGCACCGCAGCCACCCGCGCCAGCGCGTCGGGCAGCGCTTCGCCACGGCTCAGGAGCACCGCGAGCACCGCCAACAAATTGCCCACCTGGCGGCGGCCGATGATGCCGGCGGTGAAGCTGCCGCACCCCACCGAGGTCTCCACACTGACCCGAAGCCCATCGGCATCGGTACTCGCGGCCCGCGCCCCGACCCAGAGGTCGGCATCCGCCGGGGGCGGCTCCACGCCCTGGCCGTAGCGGGCAACGGCCACGCCGGGCGCGATGGCGGCCTCCATGCCAGCGCTGGCGGGGTCGTCGGCATTGAGTACCGCCCAACGCAGGTCCGGCGTACGAAACAACCGGCGCGTGGGCGCGGCGTAGACGCGCATGGCGCCTTGGTAATCGAGGTGGTCGCGGCTCAGATTGGTGCACACCGCATGACTCAGCGCGACGGCGCCGATGCGGCGCTGATCCCGTGCGTGGGAGGAGACCTCCAGCGCCACCGCGCGGGCGCCACGCCGCCGCAATGTCGCCAGCTCGCGCTGCATGGCCACCGCATCCGGCGTGCTGTGGTCCTCGGCTGCGGTCAGCGGATCATCCGGAAATCCGTGGCCAAGTGACCCCATCACAGCACAACGCAGTCCCGGTCGCGGCTTCGCCGCCGAAAGCGCCTGCGCGAGGTAGTGGCTGACACAGGTCTTGCCCACCGTGCCGGTGATACCGAACACCTCGAGCCCTGCACTCGGGTTCCCAAAGAATCGCGCCGCAATGTCTGCGGCGCGCTTGGCGAGGTTGGGCACCGGAATCACCGGCAGGGACAGTTCCGCCGCCAGGCGGGTCAGCTCCGCTTCGCCCCAGTCGGCGTTTGGCTCCGCGGCGATGGCGACGCAGCCGCGCTCGGCGGCGTCTTCCGCATGATGCAGGCCGTGCCTGCTCCGCCCACAACAGGCCAGGAACAGGCTACCGGGCACTGCGCACCGACTATCCAGCGTCACGTCTGTCACGCGCTTGCCGGATTCGACGGGCAGCACTGCGAACCCTCCCAGCAGATCTGCCAGCGGCCAATTCGGGGCGCTCACGACGGCGCGGACGGGGGCGGCCATGCTCATCGCTCGCCCTCACGCTTGAGGCCCGCGAGCAGAAGCTCCGCCTGTGGATCGTCCGGGGCCACGTTGTAGAGCCGCAGCGCCGCCTGCATGACCTTCGCGAAGGTGGGCGCGGCGACGATGCCGCCGTAGTACGACTCGCCGCGGGGCTCGTCCACCATCACCACCATGACGAACCTTGGCTGCGAGATGGGCGCCATGCCGGCGAATACGGATTGGTACTTGCCGGGGGCGTACCCTCTTCCGGTGGCCTTCTTTGCCGTGCCCGTCTTCCCCCCGACGCGGTATCCCGGGATCTTCGCTCGACGGGCGGTTCCCTTGTCGGACACCACGGTCTCCATCATCGCTCGGACCGCGCGAGCGGTCTCCACCGAGAAGACTCGCTCGCCCTCGGGTACCCTGTCGCGGCGCAACAGGGAGACGGGGAGGTGGACGCCATCGTTGGCCACCACCGCGTACGCCTGGGCCAGCTGCAATGAGGTCACGTTGAGGCCATAGCCGAAGGCCAGTGTCGCGTGCTCGAACCGCGACCAGCCGTCATAGTGAGGCAGGAACCCGCTGCGCTCACCCGGGAACTCGACCCCCGTCACGTGACCGAAGCCGAGTCTCCCGTAGGCCTGCCAAAGCACCGCCCGGTCCATGCGGTGGGCGATCTTGACAACGCCCACGTTGCTGGACTTGGTGATGACGGTGGTCGCGTTGAGCAGCCCATAGTTGCGGATATCGCGAACCCGGTTGCTGCCCACCTGCAGCACCCCCGGGGCCGTGTTCACCGGTGTACGCGGGTTGATGATCCCGGCCTCCAAGGCGGTGGCCACCACTAGAGGCTTCATGGTTGAGCCCGGCTCGAAGACATCCGTGAGCGCGCGGTTACGGCGATTTTCCACTGGCTCGCTGCGGGCCGCGTTGGGATTGAAGGCGGGCTGATTGACCATCGCCAGCACTTCGCCGGTGGTCACATCGAGCAAGACGGCGGTGCCGGACTTGGCGCGATGCTGGGCCACCGCGCGCTTCAATTCGCGATAGGCCAGGAACTGCAGCCGCCGGTCCAAGGACAGCACCACGTTAGCGCCGTGCGCCGGCGGCTTGATCTGTTCCACTTCTTCGACCACGCGACCGCGGCCATCCTGGATGACACGGCGTTTTCCCGGATCGGCACGCAGGCGCTCTTCGAACACCAGCTCGATGCCCTCCTGCCCGACGTCGTCCACATTGGTGAAGCCCACCACCTGCCCGAACATTTCTCCGCCCGGATAGAAGCGGCGGTACTCCGTATCGGTACCGATGCCCGCGAGGCGGTAACCGTCCGTAACGTCGCGCACCGCATCGGCGCAATGGGGCTCTACGCGGCGGCGCAGATACATGAAGCGCCGCCCCTGTTTCAGGTAGCTGTCGAGGCGTGCCGACAGGTCGGTTGCCGGCAGCTCCAACGCTGCAGCCAGATCCGGGATGGCCTCGCGGCGCGGCGCCAGCAATTGCGGATCAGCCCAAATGGTGGACATTGAGGTGCTGATGGCCAGCGGCTCACCATTGCGGTCCGTGACCATGCCGCGGCGGGCAGCGATTTCGCGCTCGCGCAGGAAGCGCTTCTCGCCCTCGTCGCGGAGGAATTCGTGCTCCAGCACTTGACGGTGGAAGGCCGCCGCCACCACGGACAGGCACGCCGCACAGAGCATTAGGCCGAGCGCCGCGCGGCGGGCGGCGAAGTTCGGGGGCCGACGGCGGGCGAGCTCGGCACGGCGTAGGCGCGCCTTCATGCGCTCGCGAGTGCTGCGGGGCTCAAAGCGCATCGTCTTGCTCCCGCGCCGTCACTTCCACAACGCGCACCTCGCCGCCAGCGGGCATGATCATGTCGAGCTGGGTGCGAGCGTTGTCTTCGATCCGGGTATGCGTGGTGAGCGCCGCTTCCTGGATCTGCAGCCGCCCCCATTCAACGTCCAGAGCGTCACGCTCGGCGCGCACATGCTGCAGGGCGCCGAATTCCTCACGGGTGAGGTATTTGACGTGGATCACGGCCACACCGGATATAAGGACAGCAGTGGCGAGCACGAAGGCCACGCTGAGGCCGGTGCGGTCGGCGCTGGCCTGGCGCTGATCGTTCACGCGAGCCGCTCCGCCGCGCGCAGCACCGCACTGCGCGCCCTGGGGTTGGCGCGGACCTCTTCCTCGCTGGCACGCACAGCACCGCCGATCGGTTTGAGCCGCCGCGGCACCTGGTCATCGGTGACAGGGACGCCCTTGGGCAGGGCTCCGCCGCGGGACTCATCGCGGATGAAGCGTTTGACGATGCGATCCTCCAGCGAGTGGAAGCTGATCACTACCAACCGCCCCCCGGCAGCCAGCAGGTCCAGCGCGCCGGCGAGCAGTGCTTTGAGCTCGTCGAGCTCAGCGTTGACCTGGATACGCAGGGCCTGGAAGGTGCGGGTCGCCGGATGCTTGCCGGGCTCGCGGGTGGGCACTGCCCGCTCGCACAGCTCGGCGAGCTGCCGCGTCGTGGCAATGGGTCGTTCCGCACGCGCCGTGCAGATGGCTCGCGCAATGCGCCTGGCGAACCGCTCCTCGCCGTAGTCCCTGAGCACTTGGGCGATGTCGCGCTCCTGCGCGGTACCGAGCCATTCCGCGGCGCTCGAGCCGGCGGCCGGGTCCATGCGCATATCGAGCGGGCCCTCGGCGCTGAAAGCGAAACCCCGTTCGGGGCTGTCCAGCTGTGGGGAGGAAACGCCGAGGTCGGCCAGCAGGCCGTCCACGCGGCGGGTCAGGCCGGCCTGTTCGACCAGCCCGGGCAGGTCGTGAAAGGCTGCGTGCGCGAGTGTGAGGCGCGGCTCGGCAGCAGCCAGCGCTGCGCCGGATGCGAGGGCCTCCGGGTCACGATCGGCTGCGAGCAGACGGCCAGCGGGGCCAAGGCGCTCGAGAATTGCGCGCGCATGGCCACCGCGACCGAAAGTGGCATCTATGTAGACGCCATCTGCTGTTACCCCCAAGGCCTGCATGCTTTCCCCCAACAGGACCGGAATATGTTCGCGCGACTCCATGCGGTCGTTTCTGTCTAGTTATCTCGGCCGCCACGCACAGAACGCTGCGGCCAGGTGATCTTTGCGCCGGAGGTGTCCTGCGTCCGGCGCTAGAGCCGGAAATCGCTGAGCTCCGGCTCTTCGGCCAAGGCCGCGGCGGCGATCTCGCGGTCGCGCCGCTGCTGTTCGGCCCAAGCGTCCTTGCGCCAGAGCTGATAGCGATTCCCCACGCCGATCAGCACCGCATCTTTCTCCAGACCGGCCAGCGTCCGCTGCGCCGGCGTCAGCAGTACCCGCCCTTGGGCGTCCAGCTTGGCGTGGCTCGCGTAGCCGAGCAGCGTGCGCTGCAACGCCTCGGTGGTGGGCTTGAGACTCGGCAGCTGATTCAACCGGTCTGCCAGCTCGTCGAAGTAGGGCTCCGGGTAGACCAGCAGTCGGTCACCGAGGTCCGCCGTGACCACAATGCGCGAGCAGCAGAACTCTTCCAGCTTGGCCCGCTCCGTCGCCGGGATGGCGATGCGCCCTTTCGCGTCGAGGCTGAGAAAGAATGTCCCGTAGAACCTCATGGCCCCCGACCACAACAGTTGCGCAGCTTGCCTCCCTACGACGCCCCATTACTCCCCACTTCTCCCCACCTGCTGGCCAGTTTAGGAGACCGTCCGCCCACGGTCAAGGGCCTGCGGGCCTTTTTTTCGTTGTCAGGTCAGAAACTTAACCACATGAGCTAAAGCTAATATTCAAACCATCAAAGCGCTAGTAATCAAGAAGATAATTGCCATATTTAAAGCTTGGAATGAGCACGCCATCGGCCTTTAACGTGCAGCCCGGGTGGGACATGGGACCCGATTGGGGGGAGAAGTGGGGAGGCAGGCCCAGGCACGGCAGAAGGGCGCAATAGATCGGTTGGCGCGCCCTTGCGTATGCCGACGCCGCGCGCGGCGGCAACAGCTGGAACCCGAGGGGCACGCCGCGTCAGCGGGCATTGCTCGCGTTGGCGAGGTTCTGCAGGAAACGTGAAGGGGGAGCCGGCCGATAAGCCGGGTTCTGTCGTGGGCAGCCATTCATCTGGGGCGTACGTCACCGCACGCCTCTTGCGACCTACCCGGGAGCACCCGCGGGCCGCGGGCCGCGGCGCCGGCTCTGAGACCGGGCCGTGTGCTCCCCTATTTGGTCTTGCTCCGGGTGGGGTTTACCGTGCCGCCGCGTGTTGCCACCGGCGCGGTGCGCTCTTACCGCACCTTTTCACCCTTGCCACCCGCCCGGGAACAACGCCCGGACGGGCTCGGCGGTCTGTTTTCTGTGGCACTTTCCGTGGGCTCGCGCCCCCCAGGGGTTACCTGGCACCCTGCCCTATGGAGCCCGGACTTTCCTCCCCCTTCGCCCGAACACGCCGGGACCGGAGGGCGGCTGCCTGGCCGACTCCCAATGACAGTGTACGCCAAACAGACAATCAGTAGTCGCGACCTGGCTCAAGCCTTCCGTGCGGCAAGTGCCCGCCGATAGAGGGCGTTGCGATTGCCGCCGGTGATGCGCGCGGCAAGGGCAACGGCCTGCTTCAGGGGCAGCTCGGCGGCGAGGATATCCAGAACGCGCTGCTGCTCGACCCTGGCGCGGTCGTCCTCGCCGCCGCGCGCCCCGGCCACCAGGATCACCACTTCTCCCATTTGCTGATCGGTGTCCGCTGCTACCCGCTCCGCCAGCGCAGGCAAAGCGCCATCCAGCAGGGTCTCGAAACGTTTGGTTAGCTCGCGGGCTAACACCGCCTTCCTGGGCCCGAGCACCGTGGCCATGTCTGCGAGCGTCGCCGCAGCGCGCCGGCCCGCCTCAAATAGAATCAGCGTCCCAGGCTCGGCCGCATTGGCACCAATCCATTCCCGGCGGGCTGCCGGCCCGCGCGGAGGAAAGCCGAGGAACAGGAAGCGGTCGCTGGGTAAGCCCGCCGCGGACAAAGCGCAGATGGGGGCGCTCGCGCCTGGCACAGGAACCACGCGAATGCCCGCCGCACGCGCGTCATGGACCAGGACATAGCCCGGATCGCTGACGAGAGGCGTGCCGGCGTCGCTGATAAGCGCGATGGATTCGCCGGCGGCGAGTCGACTGAGCAGCTTCGGCGCCTGGGCACCCTCATTGTGCTCATGGTAGGCGGCGAGGGGCGTATCGATGCCGAAATGCCGCAGCAGAGGTCGGCTATGCCGGGTGTCCTCGCAGGCGATGAGATCCACGTCGGCCAATACCCCGCAGGCGCGGGGCGTCATGTCGCCCAAATTGCCGATAGGCGTGGCCACCACGTATAGTGTCCCGGTTGTTTCGCCCACTGCTTCTCCGTTCAGCTGCAGACAGTCATGGCCTGGACGCCCCTATCGCCGCCACCGGCGGTGCCCGCGATGGGCTACATCAGCGCAGCGGGCGCCCGCCGTGGGCGCTGCGCAGGGGCGGAACCAACCGCAAGGCGGTCGCTGAAGAGGGATGCTGCGGACGCACTTTTCGCCGGCGCCGACACCCCAAGGCTGGCAGTGTGCTGTCCGCCATCGACGAGGGCAACCTCGGAGCGGCTTGCTGCGGGCCGGGTGGGCGCGGCGGCTTCGAGACAACTGGCAAGCGCGGGACAGCCCTAGCCGGGGAGCTGCAGCGATCATGCTCAGACTGAGCCGACGCAACAAGCGCGCCGCAGGCGCCCGCTACGAGACGCAGGCGCGCCGCTACCTGGAGGCCCAGGGGCTCACATACATCGCCGCCAACGTGAGCTGCCGCCAGGGAGAGCTGGACTTGGTCATGCGCGACGGCGGCACCCTCGTGTTCATCGAGGTGCGCTACCGCGCGAGTGAGCGCTTCGGTGGCGCCGCTGCCAGCGTCGACCGCCGCAAGCAGGCACGGCTCCTGGCCGCGGCGGGCTATTATCTGAGCCGTCACCCGACTGATCTGCCCTGTCGATTCGACGTCGTTGCCATGGATGCCAATGGTATTACGCAGTGGATCCGGCACGCCTTCGATGGAGCCTTCGCATGAACGGAGCCCCGAGCCTACACCGTCTCGCTCTAGCCGCGCTGCTGTTGGGCGCGGCCGTCGTCAACATCGGCCTAAGCGGCTGCGCCCCTGTGGTGGTCGCCGGTGCCACTTACAGCGCCGCCGTGGTCTATGATCGGCGCAGCGCCGACGTGGTCATCGACGACGAGGTCATCGAGCTTCAGGCACGCGATGCCTTCTTCAAGAATCCGGACCTCAGCGACCGCAGCCAGCTAAAGGTGACCAGCTACAACCACACCGCACTCATCACAGGTCAGGCTGAGACCGCGCAGGTTGCTGACCGCTTTGCGCGCGTCGTCGCGCAACTCCCCAAGGTCAAGCAGGTCTACAACGAGGCGGAGATTGGCCCCGAGATCGGCATCGGCCAGCTGGGGAAAGACGCCATTTTGACCTCTCGGGCCAAGCTGGCCATCCAGTCCATCAAGCTCCCCGGTTTCGACGCCCTGCGGGTCAAGGTGGTCACCGAGAACGGCGTGGTCTACCTCATGGGCCTCGTGACGCCGGAGGAGGCGGACGCCACCGCAGAGAAGGTCCGCCGTATCCCCGGCGTGCAGCGCGTGGTGAAGATCTTTGAATACATCGAGCCTAAACGCCCCCGCCAGCCCAGCGACACTGCCTGATTCGGCGCGGCGCGCGCTGTCGGACGCCCTCGGCGCCGACGCTCTGCTCACTGATCCCGCCGACTGCTGGCCTTACGGCTACGACAACAGCCGCCGCCAGTGCCTGCCACAGGCCGTGGCCTTCGTCACCAGTGCCGAGCAGACCGCTGCCATTGTGCGCATCTGCAACGAGCACCGCGTACCGCTCACCGCCCGCGGGCTCGGCACCGGCACCACCGGCGCCACGGTTCCGGAGCCCGGGGGCGTGGTGCTGTCATTCGAGCGCATGAACCGTATCCTCGCCATCGACCCGGCGAATCGCATCGCCGTGGTGGAGCCGGGCGTGGTGAATGACGACCTGCAGCGCGCGGCGGCGGCGCACGGCTTCTTCTGGCCGCCGGACCCCACCAGCGCCGCCGTCTGCACCATCGGCGGCAACTTAGCCTACAACGCCGCGGGGCCCAAGGCGGTCAAGTACGGCACCCCGCGGGAGAACACCCTCGGGCTCACGGCCGTCACCGGCACCGGCGCGGTGCTGCGCACCGGTGTGATGACCACCAAGGGCGTGGTGGGCTACGACCTGACCCGGCTCATCATCGGCTCCGAGGGCACGCTCGCCCTGGTAACTCAGGCAACGCTCAAGCTCACGCCGCTGCCGGAGGCCAAACGCACGCTGCGCGCCACCTATCGCGATATCCACAGCGCCGCCGCGGCGGTGGCCGCCATCATGGCCCAGCCTATCACCCCGTGCGCGCTCGAGTTCATGGACGCCGCCGCCATCGACATGGTGCGCCGATTCTCGGACCTTGGCGTACCGGACGGGACCGGCGCGCTCTTGATGATCGAGGTGGATGGCCCGTCAGACTGCGTCGGCGCCGCCGCCGAGGACGTCGGCGCCGCCGCCCGCAACGACGGGCTCATAGAGCTTGCCGTTGCCGCCGACAAGGACGAGATCGCCGCGCTCTGGCGAACCCGTAAGGCGTTGTCGCCAGCACTGCGCCACGTCGCGCCGAAGAAGATCAACGAGGACGTGGTAGTCCCCGTAGCCCGCATCGCCACCTTCATCGATGGCCTGGAGCACCTCTCGCGCGAGCACGCCATTACCATCGTCAACTTCGGCCACGCCGGCAACGGCAACATCCATGTCAATCTGCTGGTGAACCCGGATGACGCGGGCGAGATGGCCCGTGCCGGCGTTTGCTTGAGTGCCGTCTTCGACCTGGTGGTAGAGCTCGGCGGCACCCTCTCCGGTGAGCATGGCGTGGGGCTCGAAAAACGCGACTTCGTCGAGCGCGAGCTGGACCCCGTGGCCATGGATCTGATGCGCGCCATCAAGCGCCAGTTCGACCCTAACGGTATCCTGAACCCGGGCAAGGGCCTGCCTCCGGCTTGAGCGCACGCTCCAATCGAGACGGCTAAGGAAACGCTGCGTGAATACGCATCGATCTTCGGTGCCGCGCCGCTGGCAAGATCCGGCCGTCGCCTCCATTACACGGGCATCGTCAAGCTTCCAGCGCAGACCATGATGCTCCTCCTGCTCGACAACGGCTCCCGCCGCCCCGCCGCGACCCTGAACCTCCGCCGCCTGGCGCGCCACCTGGGCGAGCGCTTGGGCAGCGAGGTCCAGCCCGTCTCCGCCCAGCATTCCTCGCGCATCCCGCCCGAGCAGCTCGACGGCGTGCCGGCGCAGACCCTGGAGCCCTTCCTGCGCCAGCATGCCGCCGCCGGCGAGCGCAGCTTCGGCATCGTGCCGCTGTTCTTCGGGCCGAGCCGCGCCATCAGCGCCTTCGTGCCGGAGGTTGCCAGCCGCGTCGCAGCTGAGCACGGACCCATCGAGATCCGGGTGGCCGAGCCCCTGTGCCCGCTGCCGGTGGGCGAGCCGCTGCTGGTGGACATTCTCGCCGACAATGTGCGGGCCGCGCGGGAGGGGCTCGGCTCGACAGCGGCGGATGTGCTGCTGGTGGATCACGGCTCGCCGTTGCCGGCGGTGACCGCCGTGCGCCACTGGCTGGCGGAGCACCTGGCAGCAGAGCTGAGCCAGGGGGCAGGCGGAGGTCTGCAGGTGAGCGAGGCCGTCATGGAGCGCCGCGAGGGCGCCGAGTACGCCTTCAACGGCCGCTTGCTCGCGGAGATACTGGCGGACATCGGCGGCTCGGCATCGCTGCAGCAGCCCCGGCACGTGGTGCTCGCGATGCAGTTCATCTCTCCAGGGCGGCACGCGGGGGCGGGCGGCGACATCGCCGAGATCGTCGCCGAGGCCGAGGCGGCCCACCGTGGGCTCAGCGTGCACAACAGCAGGATCATGGGCGAGCATCCGCGGGTTGTCGACGTGCTTGCCGCACGCGCGACGGGCATAGGGGATTGGTTAACCATCG